>CAYXUX010000004.1:0-15351 GCA_964468275.1 uncultured Clostridiaceae bacterium | reverse complement strand
GTATAAACTAAACAAGTTTCTACTTTTATTCTATTCTTTGTTATGATTTTGGTTACAGCTAATCTAAAAAAGTTTGCCCGGCGGTAAGCCGGGCATTTCAATTAGCATCCTCTGCCTCTGCAGCAGCAGCAATATAAAGCTATCAAAATCCAAATCCAAGTGCAGTCTCCTCTCATACCGCCGCCTCCTAATATATTTCCTAAATTCATACCTTGATTACCAAAGGCACCACAGCAAAATAGAATTACCAGTATCCAAATCCAGTTTGCGCCGGATACACCTAAGGTAGGCTCACAGCAACCTTGATGTGCCATTCCCATACAAACACCTCCTTTAATTAAAATGAATTAAATATTCGCCCCGAAGAATGTTCTACCACAACCTCCAAATGCAATTACTGCCAGTATTATTATAAAGAAAAAGTTTTTCTCAATGCCTGACGTTACACAAGAAGCCAATAAGATGAAAAGTGTAAGCAACAATAAAAATGAAAGTTCTCCCGGCTGACACCTGTCTCTTGTCCCTAAAGCACCACCTGGCCTGCATTGGTCTTCTGCTCCTGCTACATTGCCACATCCGCAACCGAATAACATAAATCCACCTCCCTATGTTTTTAGTTATACTAGCACCCCTTGAAAAAAGTTTTGCCAAATCCACCGAATGCAATCACTGCCAATATTATTATAAAGAAAAAGTTTTTCTCAATGCCTGACGTTACACAAGAGGCTAATAGTATAAATAACAACAGTAAAAGTAAAAAAGAATTTGAATTAAATGCCCCTAATATATTTCCTAACATATGCTACACCCCCCACAATTGCCCTGACTTTAAATGTTTGCTTTAGTATAGGTTGTTCACCCTTCCCACTTTCATATTATGTACATGTTCAAATAATGTGACAGTATTTAAAAAAATACACTCATAAAGGATGTGATATTAATATGCATCCTTTATGAGTGTATTTTATTTAATATATGCCGTGTCTTTATTTCCTCATTTTATTTATGGAATAAAAGCGGCATTTCCGCCCTTTTCTATTGAAAAGTCCATTAAAAGCTATGATAAGATCGCTTTTGCTCTAACGGACACCTAACTTGGTTCCCAAAATTTATTTCCAATAGCCCTGTATATTATCCTAAATTTTTCGCTTAGGGACGATTTTGAAACACCATATTTATCTGCTAAATATTTTTGTGTTATATCTTTACAGGAAAACTTGCAATATGAATATTCCAAAGCTGCAGCCCACACATCTACTTTTCCTATCTTGGGCACTTCAGGGTAGGAAGATTTTATAAAATCATACCATATATCTTCTACTATCTTTTTATAAGGAGCATTGTAGCAGTTCCTCATCATTTTAAAAACCTTTTCTTTCACTTCATCCCACTCTTTTTCCCATTCATCTCTTAATAAACTTTCAGTTTCTATAGTCACTTCTTCCACTGTCCCATTCAAAAAAACTTTATACGGTTCTTTGGCGCCTAATCTATTCAACATAAAAACTGATTCAAGCTTAATACTTTTTTCTATATCAGTGCGCAGCAAATAGTCTCTGATTAAAGGTTCTAATTCATATAGGTTATCCGTTTTAATTTTATTAAATATTAATTTTTTTAACACATACTTATCAAAGGTTATAGCAAAATATAATAGTTTACAAATATCAGCATCATACTTAAGTAATGTTCTGCAGTCTTCTGCCGGTAATGATATAAAATGATAAATCTTTTTTATCCTTGCTGCAATTTCCTCTTTAGGTAATTGATAATTATATGGTAAAGAAAAATGTGTTGTAATCCCGTTCTTAATATTTTCTACTAATTTGCAATAAAATTCGCTAAGGAAATTATCAGGATCTGACCTTTCCAATCTATTCCACAAAGTAAGTGCATCAGGATATTTCTTACAATTGTATGCTGCAACTGCCGTATAATGAATATATTGTGGATTTTGCCCATTATAACTTAAAAGCCTTCTATAGGCGGAATAAGCTTCTTTATGCCTATTTAAACAACCTAATGTATCAGCCACTTTATAAGCATATTCTTCATTATCTACTTTTAGCTTTCTGATTATTCTTACTTGTCTTTCAACAAAATTGCTTATTCCTTGTTTATTATAATATATACATAAATTGCAATTTGCATGAACGTTTAACGGTTGACATTTTATGACTACCATTGCTGTTTCTATGGCTTTTTCTACTTCTCCCATATAAAAGTAAGACAGCGACAAATTATTCTTTGCAGGCAAAGCATTAGGGAGCTTCTCTACAACTTCTTCAAAAGCTTTAAAAGCTTTTTCATACTCTCGTCTTTCGAGGCACCTTATGCCTTCCTCTTCAACTTTATATACCTTTTCTAATTCCTCGTCATCCAGATTATTATTAGCTACTCTTATCAAATTTAACATTTCTAAAATACTTTCCGCTTCTTCAACAAATTCACCAAAAGGTGCTATTTTCAAATATCTTTCGAAATAATAAGCAGATTTTTTTATTTTTTGAATTTGTAGATAATTACAACCTAATCCAAAATAACATTCTTCGTAATCAGGATCCAGATTGTTAATAATATTTAAAAGGACTTCAGAGGAAAGATCTATATATCCCAATTCAGCCAATAATCCGGCATAACTGAATTGCATTAAGCTGTCATTCGGCTTTATTTTTACTGCCTTTTCTATATATCTTAGCGCTGATTTTAATTTTCCGTTTTGTTGGTGTTTAAAACTAAGATCAAAATAAAATTCGGCACCTCTTTCAAAAGATAACACTTTTCCGACTGTCATAAATACACCACCTATTTATCGTTAAATAACTTTATTTAATCCATTTATCTTTATAGCATTATGTAAATGTCAATATATGTACTTCATACCTAATCACAACACTATAAATATTTAAATTAAGTTTATCATAAAAATTAAGATATAAGTAGAGAAAAAATAAATCAGCAATTATAAAAATGCCGATTTATAATAAAGATTAATGGTTAAACTAATAATTCGTTTTTATATTATTTTTAAATGCATATATAGCCGCTTTTGTTCTGTCATTAACATTTATTTTTTTAAAAATACTGGATACGTGATTCTTTACAGTTTTTTCACTTATAAATAAGTTTTCTGCAATTTTTTTGTTATTTAATCCTTCTCCGATAAGCGATAATACCTCATATTCTCTTTTTGTCAATTCATTGCTTGCTCTTCTTGCCCTTGTTTTGGCGGCTTTATTGATATTATATTCTTTTACCAGATCTGCAGCTAATTTTGGTTGTATATAAGACTCTCCTTTATAAACATCTCTTATTGCCTTTGATAAGGATTGAGAATCTGAATCCTTTAAAACATATCCCAAAGCACCTAACTCCATAGTTTCAGTCAAATACTCTCTGGATTCATGTATTGTAAGCATTACTGTTTTTATTCTTAGCTTTTCTTCATTTATTTTTCTAAGGGTTGCTATACCACCCATAATTGGCATATTTATATCTAAAAGAAGAACATCCGGATTTAACTCTTTTATTTTTTCTATTGTTTCATGTCCATTTGAGGCCTGTCCTGCAATTTCAAAGCCTTCTTCCAACTCCAATATTTTCGTTAATCCTTCTCTCACCAATGAGTGATCATCAGCTATAAGAATTTTAATATTTTCCATTTTGCACCCCATCTCTAAAACTGATTAATCGGAATAATTACTTGTATTTTTGTCCCTTCCTCGGATTTAGAAATTATCTCAAACTTCCCATTTAAAAGTTCAACTCTTTCCTGCATACTCAATAAACCATAACCATTGTTTTCATTAAAGATTTTATTTAATTTAATATCAAAACCAACGCCATTATCATTGATAACCAATCTAATGCTTTTTTTTAAGTATTCGATTTTTACAGATACCATTGTAGCCTTTGCATGTTTTCTAACATTAGTTAATGCTTCCTGCACTATCCTAAAAATAGTAAGCTCAATAGTTGGTATTAATTTTTCCGCTGTTCCGAAAACATTAAATTCTACAAATATATTTGTATCATTACTAAACTTATCAACCAGCTGTTCTACCGTTGGCACTAATCCTAAATCATCAAGGGACATAGGCCTCAAGTCGTAGATTATCTTTCTGACATCTTTTAAACTTGAGCGCATCGTTTCTTTTAAACTATTCAACTCTTGTTTTGCCTTTTCTTTATCAATGTCTATCAACTTTTCGCATAGCTCTGACTTTAGTATCACATTGGCAAAAACTTGTGCAGGACCATCATGTATTTCTCTTGTCAACCTGTACCTTTCCTCTTCTTGTGCTTTTATCACTTTAATCCCTAGATATTGTTTCTCCTTTATGTCTTCAAGTTTAACGTTTACATCTTGCAAATCTCCGCTTAAATAACCTAAAACCACTCCTATTTGTGAAACCAGCTTCTCCGCTTTTTTTAAAGTTTCTTTTGCCATCTTTAATCTGGATTCAAGTTCATTACGTCTTTTTATGAAAATTTGTTCTTCATTTTTTTTCAAAAGTAGTTGTAATTGTAATTCTTTTGCTTTTTCATATGTTTCCTTTATTTCTTCTTCTGAATAGTTTTTAAAATTTTTATTCACAACCATTAGCCTATATCTACTACTCTTCTCCATCTTTTCAAGTTCTTCTACTAAATCAATTATTTCCATCGTTTTTGCTCGAATTTCACCAAGTTCTTGTTCTATCATTTTACATTGTTTCCTTGATTCTTCAACAATTTCAAAAATTTGATTTTGACTGCTTTCTATAGCTTTTATTGTTCGATTGATTATTTTTGTTAATTTATCCATATATGTTCTCCTTACAGATGTAGATTGCTTGTAGGTTATTCAATTGTTTCTAAAGCCTCATATTCCTTTTCGCTAAATAACTTGTCCAATTCTAAGATAATAAGTATCCTATCTTCTTTCTTTCCTATTCCTGATATATATTTTCTATCCACACCTGCTACAATATCAGGTGCAGGTTCAATATTTTCTTTTCTAATACTTATCACTTCAGATGCATCATCCACAACAAAGCCGATCTTCTTTGAGTCAATATTCATTACCATTATTCTGGTTTGCACTTTTTTATCATTATCGGCTATATTGAATCGTTTTTTTAAGTTAATTATAGGAATTATCTCACTTCTTAGATTAATTATTCCTTCAATAAATTCCGGAGTATTAGGAACCTTTACAGGATTAAGATAATTAACTATTTCTTTTACTTGCATTATATCCACGGCATACTCTTCATCGCCAAGGTTAAATATTACTATTTGAACATCATTCATTTCTTATACCTCCAATTTCCATTTATAAGATATAATCCCTGACGCTTTATGGGAAATGCGTGAGTCGGTCTAATTACAGTGGTTATGATCATCTTTTCTTATCTCCACTGTTTCAAGCTGGCTTTTTACCTGAAATCTAATCCAAGAAATATACTTTTGTCGCAATCTTTGTTGTTCCAATTGTTCTTCTTCATCTAATTTTTCTATTTTTGATTTTTTATATAAATGGTTTATTCTATCTATATCCTCTTTTGTTATCATTTTTATCATCCTATTCTATTATTCACTATGCTCATTATCTCCTTATGCAGTGCCTTGGCTTCTCCCAACAATTCTTTGCTTTTATCTGAAGCATTATTTTTAATAGTTTCATCCTTTATAGTGGGTAGATTGATGTTTACATTTAACAATGCACCTTCCAAACCGGCTAAAGCTAAAAGGCATCCCACTCCCACATCGGATACAGCATTTTTATTACCATACAATGCTATATATTTTTGATTTAATAATATTGAATAACATTTCCCCGCTGTGGCCAAAGGAATATTTAAAGCATAGATACTAGCCTCTTCTATCTTTTCATTCCTGATTTTTATCCTTTCTTCTGTATCCTTTGGCATCCTAATTGCTTCCATAAATCTATTAAAAGCTCTTGTATCATCATCTGTAAGTTGATATAAATCTTTTCTAATGCTTTTTATATTTTTATATTCTTCCATAAAATTTAATTTTATATTTTCATCAAGAGATTCAAAAGATTTTTTACCTATGGATAAACTCACAACCATCATAGTTAAAGATGCAGCTAATACTCCTGCCAATGCAGCAGTACTGCCTCCGCCCGGTGCCGGCTGTTCACTGCCCAAAAGCTCGTTATATTGTCTTAAACTCATATCTATCAGATTCATCAAATTTCCTCCCTTCTTTGTAATTTTTGATGTATAGTGATAGTTTTCTTTAGTATTCCCTTGTCAACAACTATTTCTCCGCCTTTTACTACTTTATCAACATGATTAATTCCAAAATGATATATTATGTAATTTAAGTTGGGGCTGTCAAATACCACCAAGTCAGCTTTTTTACCAATTTCAATAGAACCGATTTCATTCCCTCTTCCTATAGCGTAGGCTGCATTTATCGTCATACCTTTTATTATTTCCAAGGGAGTCATTTTCATGCCGAAACATGCAAATGTCATTATAACTTGAAGATTTTCAGTAGGACAGGTTCCCGGGTTATAATCTGTAGATATTGCAACCCTCACACCTTTTTCTATCATTTTTCTGGCCGGTGCAAATTTACCGGTCATCAAATAAAACGATGTTCCCGGAAGTAGTACTGCTGTTACATTTGCATCTGCCATATCATGAATCCCTTGTTCAGAAACTGCTAATAAATGCTCCGCAGATATCGCTCCCATCCTTGCAGCCAATTCCCCTCCACCTAAAGGGACTATTTCATCAGCATGAATTTTCAGCCGAAAGCCTAAATTTTTTGCTTCTTGCATAATTTGTTCCGATTCCGTTACGGAAAAAACACCATCTTCACAAAAAACATCTACAAACTCTGCAAGACCATTTTCTTTAATATAGGGCATTACATCCTTAAACATCAATTCTATATAACCGGAGCTATTGTTTTTATATTCCGGTGGAATGGCATGAGCACCCATGTATGTAGAAACAATGTCAACAGGATGTTCTATATTTAATTCTTTAGCCGCTTCCAAACATTTTATTTCCGTTTCAAAGTCCAATCCATAGCCGGATTTAGCTTCAACCGTTGTAGTTCCATGAATAAGCATTTGATTAAGGCTTTTTAATGCTTTATCTTTAAGTTGTTCTTTTGAAAACTTGCGTGTAGCACGGACAGTGCTAAGTATTCCGCCGCCGGATTTAAGTATTTCAATATATGGAACGCCTGAAAGTTTCATGGGAAGCTCATTCTCCCTAGAGCCTCCATGAATTAAGTGAGTATGACAATCAACTAATCCGGGGGTAATTGTTTTTCCTTTAGCATCTATAATTACTGAGCTGCTGTCACATAGGCAATCGGGGATTACTCCGGTACCAATACTTTTTATCAGTCCGTCTTTAATTATAATATACCCGTTTTCAATTATTCCATCTAATATAGAATCAGTACATGTTACTATATTAGATGCATTTTTTATAATCAAACCCATATTTACCTCCTCATTTCAACTCACCAAGTTTTTCCTCTACCACTTTAACAAATACTTCTTCTTTCACCATTTTATCCAGATTTTCCATATCTATATACATAATTCTATCCTCTTCTACCGGCGGTACTTGTTTTCTTATTTCTTCATAAACTTTTTCAGTGCCTTTACCTAAAATCGGATTCTTTCTAAAACTTATCGCCTGTGAAGCTGCAAAAGCTTCTATTGCTAATACCTTTTGCACGTTATCTATAATAAGCCTTGCTTTCCTTGCGGCAGTAGTTCCCATACTTACATGGTCCTCTTGATTAGCTGATGATGGTATGGAGTCTACACTGGCAGGATGAGCAAGTACTTTGTTTTCTGAAACCATTGATGCCGCAGAGTATTGAGTTATCATAAAACCGGAGTTTAAACCTCCGTTTTTAGTTAAAAAAGCAGGTAAATCATTCAATTGAGGATTTACCAATCTTTCTATCCTTCGTTCAGAAACATTCGCTAATTCTGATAATGCAATACCAAGAAAATCCATTGCTAATGCTATTGGTTGACCGTGAAAATTTCCACCGGATATGACTTTATCATCATCGGGAAATATTAATGGATTATCTGTTGCAGCATTTATCTCTATCGATATAATATCCTTTACATAGTTAATAGCATCTCTGCTTGCCCCATGTATTTGCGGAATACATCTTAAAGAATATGCATCTTGTACCCTTTCTTTTCCTTGTGAAGTTATTAGACTGCTTCCCTCTGTTATTTTTAATATATTTTCCGCAGAAATCATCTGTCCTTTTTGGCCTCTAGCCTTATGAACTATTTTATCAAAAGCATCTCTAATCCCTTTTAGTGCTTCTAATGTCATTGCCGATATTATATCAGCTGTTTTCATTAATTTTAAAGCATCATATAAAGTCAATGTTCCTATAGCCATCATAACAGGTGTTCCATTTATTAATGCAAGTCCTTCTTTTGAAGTAAGAGTAATCGGCTTTATCTCAGCCTTTTCCATCGCTTCTTTGCCCGGCATCCTTAAACCCTCATATATGGCCTCTCCTTCTCCAAGCATAACCAAAACCATATTTGCTAAAGGAGCTAAATCACCGCTTGCGCCTAGAGATCCTTTTTCACGTATAATAGGATGTACTCCTTTGTTTAACATTTCTATAAGAGTATCAACAGTTGATAATCTTATTCCCGAAAAACCCTTTGCCAGCGCATTAGCTCTTAAAACCATAACACCCCTAACTGTTTCCTCCGGAAGCGGTGCTCCCATTGCACAAGAATGACTTACAATAAGGTTCCTTTGTAATGTTTTCGTATCTTTCTTTGAAATAAAAGTGTCGCTGAATTTTCCAAATCCTGTTGTGATGCCGTAAACAACTGCTTCTTTTTCAACCAAATCATCTACATAGTCCCTAGATTTTTTTATTTTTAATTCTGCGTCTTTTGAAAGGCTTACCTTAAAACCTTTTCTCGCTACATCCACAACATTTTTAATCGTCAGGTGCTCTCCGTCTAAAAGTATATGTCCCATCAGATTCCAACTCCTTTTTCATTTTAAATTTTTTAATAAAACCCTTTTATAATAAATTTACTTTGATTAAATCAAAGTAAACAACTCATATTATAAATTTTTTAACCTAAAAATTGAAATGGGAGTATATATCCTTTTCCCTCTTATCTGCTCGCTCTTTATTAATGAAATTGACCTTATATTTATTGAAGGTATTATATCCAAATCTAATTTACCTTTAAGATTTTCAAAATCATCTTTTAAAACCAAATCCTGTGCTATTGTTATATGCGGTGTATAGGGCTTATTATCTTTTTTAAAACTTTTCCGTACTAACCCTTCTTCTATATCCTTATATAGATCAATAATATGTCTGCTATCTCTTACCATTCCTAACCATAAAGCATGTATGTTTTTTCTTCCTTTGAAAAAACCTATTTTATCAATCAGTAAATCGAAATGATTTTGCTTCGTAACAGTATTTTGCAAAACCTCATTGATCTTTGAAATATCTTCTTTGGATACTTCCCCCAAAAATTTAAGCGTTATATGAAAATTATCAATATGTTTATATCTGCCTCTATGGGCGTTCTCTTTTACTATTGCTTGTATGATTTTAATGCCTTCTTTTACCGATTGGCTCAATTCAATACCTACAAAAGCTCTCATAGAAAACATGTTCCCTTCTAAACATTTTTCAGTTATATTAACCAACACATACTATATTTTACTATATCTTTGTTGCTATTTCTACTTGGAATCTTGTTATTTTAAAATTATTGGATGTATTGTGTTTGTTGGATACAAAGCATTGTATAATTTTTGCACTTAATTTTCTTAAAATTTATTATTTATGCTGTACAAAATAAAAATTATAGATTAAAATATAGTTATGTTACAAGTATATTACAAAAATTTATTGACCTACCAATCTTATAGTACAAAGGGTGAATACACTTGAAAAAAGCGGTCAAGAAAAACAAAAATAAACATATAACTTTTTTATACATACCTGAAAATGAATCCTCTGTTAAAACACTAAGAATAACTTCTTGGATACCAAAAATAATCATTTTGGTTCTAATAGCTACTTTCATATATGCCGGTTCTTATACGGTAGCATATAGAAACTTAAAGGATAAATATGAAATAAGCCTATGCAATATTCAAGAAATCACCACTATAAATAATTCACAAAAAATTGAAATTGAAAGATTGGAAGAAAACGCTCAAAAAATACAAGAACAATTATGTGAGAATGTAAACGCTTTACAGGAAATTAAAGAATTAGTCGGCATCAAAGACGATAATACCGTACCTTCAAACATACAAGATAATTTTTCCAATATATATCAATCAATACCTTTCCAACCTATTGTAAATACTAATAATACAAATTTTACTGATCATATTTTTGAATTAAAAACCTCTTTTGTCAGCCTATCAAAAGTAGCCAAAAGCCAAAAAACCGCTATTGAGGATTCTGCTAAATCTATTAAAGATAGAGTTGCCTATCTTAAAGCCAAGCCTTCGATTAAACCGGTAGTTGGTAAAATAACTGCAGGCTATGGTTATAGGAAGAATCCTTTTTCCGGACGTGGCAGTGAATTTCATAAAGGAGTTGATTTTGCTGCTAAAAGAGGCACTCCTGTTATGGCAACTGCCGACGGCACTGTTACATATTCCGGTTGGAAATCAGGTTATGGCAATATGGTAATAATATCACACGGTTATGGTTTTATTACTGTTTATGCTCATAATTCACAGCTACTAGTAAAAATAGGTGACAAGGTTAAAAGAGGACAGATAATTTCAAAAGTAGGAAGTACAGGGAGAAGCACTGCTCCTCATTTGCATTATGAAATAAAGTTAAATGGGAAAAATGTAGACCCCTCTAGGTACTTTTAATAAAGGAGGTAAATATATGTTAAGTTTCAGTAAAAATAAAAAGGCAGCCCCGATTAATACAGATAAAATAGATACTTTAATTGGCAGAAACACTGAATTTATAGGAACTCTTACCGCTGAAGGTACTGTCAGAATTGATGGTAGAATTAAAGGTGACATTTTCTTATCGGGAAATCTGATAATGGGAGAGCAAGGAAACTTAAAAGGAAATGTCAAATCTGATAACATACATTTATCAGGTGTAATTAATGGCAATGTTGAATCGGCAGGCCAGCTTCACATAACTACCACCGGAAAACTATATGGGGATATGACAGTTAACAATATTGTAATTGACGAGGGCGGGCTTTTCCATGGCAATTGCATTATGGTGGAACCGGAATCAATAGCTGAAGCGGCTGCAGATAAAGAAGAAACTGATTAAAAATTTTCGCTATAATTCTAAAATAATAATAAAGACCATCATATGATGGTCTTTATTATTATTCAAATATCAATTTTCTAAACTCCCAAATTATTTTTGATGCTTCCGCTCTCGAAGTAAAATCTTTAGGAGCAAATATATTTCCCGGTTTTCCTACCATTATGTCAAGATTATACATGAGATTTATGCTTTCTATAGCATAATCGGAAATAAATTCACTGTCATTAAAATAAGGTATATAATCAGCTTTTCTCCTGATATTTAAATAATCAATTGCCCTTTTCATTATTACTGTGATATCTTGTCTGGTGATGTTTTTATCCGGATTGTAATACCCGGCAAAACCCTCTATCAGTCCGGCTTCTGTAGCAGCATTGATATATTCTGCATAAAGTGTTTCAGCAGAAACATCCGCATATATGCTAGGTCTTTTAACTTTTTGTAAACCCAAGGCATTAACAATGAAAACTGCAAATTCTCCTCTTGTAATCTTATCATTCGGTTTAAACAAATTGCCTTCTTTAGCAATTACAATCCCTTCATTATATAACTCCGTGATATAATCTGCAGCCCAACTATCGCTTATGTCTTGAAGTCTTATATCAGGTGGGACCTCATAATCTTCAGGCAATAGTTTTATACTTTCTTCTTTTAATTTTAACACTAAACTTACTTTGTCCGAACCGTGATAAGAATATTGTACGTCTAAATCTTTCTTTAAATCATTAGTAATATAATTATTGATAAAATGCCTATCATCACTGTTAATATTGGCAAAGTGTTCCTCACTGGGAGTCCAAACTTTATTATAAATATATCTAAATGTAGGCTCAACGGGAACCCAACCAATATCCGGTAAATAAAACTCGCTCCATGAGTGTCCTTCAGGAATATTCCTCCATACGTTTTCTTTAATATCTTTCTCCACTATCCAATAACCTGCCACTACTCTTGAAGGTATGCCGGCAGCTCTGCATAAAGCTGTGAATAAAAATGAATATTCATCACACACTCCTTTACCTGTCAACAATCCGCTTAGTGCTCCTTTATTTGCATAAATGGAGTTTTCATTATAGTCAATATGCAAATTAACGAAGTCATATATTTTCTTAGCCTTCTCCATAGTTGTACCGGTTTTAGTCAACTCCGTTGCTTTATGTTTGATTTCATATAAATCGCTTTCTGTTTTATCGCCCGGCAATATATATTTATAATTTGATATGCTCTTTAGAAATTCAGTATAGTCGGCATCCGTTTCGTATATACTTTTATCAAATTTGATACCGCTATTTTCAATAATCTTATCGACGATAACATTAATTCTTTCACCGGGCTTTAAAGTCATTATATTAATCACGGCATAAATATTACCCCAATCATCTTTTTCTTTGAATGAAATGCCGGGCTCAACTTTAATGTCTAAAAGATTTTGATATAATGAATCGGTCTCTGCGCCGGCTAATACTTTAATGGAAATATCATATGCAGAACTATTTCCGTCATTTTTAATCTCATACACATTTCTTATTATAAATTTTCTATTATCGACAATGTTGTACTTATCCGCAAATGCCAAACTAAATAAGATACATATAACAAGTATAGGCACTATAATTTTTTTAATATGTTTCATATGCAATAACCTCCGATTATGTATCAAAATAGTATTAATATAATTTTTGTATACGAACCAATTATATCAAAACTTACTGAAAATTAGTATTAAATAAATATTACAAAAATAGACTATTTATATCTTTATCCTCCTAATCAGACCTCGATAGTTAATATGTTAACATCTTACCATATATAAAGGTAAGACTTTTTTCTAAAAAAAAAGCGATGAAAACCATCGCTTAAATGCTTAAAAATCTAGTTGCTAAATTAAAATAAACAGCAAGGGCAAGCACGTCTACAATTGTAGTAATTAGCGGTCCTGCCATAATAGCGGGATCTAAACGTATTTTTTTTGCAAGTAATGGCAGCAAGCCTCCCACCAGCTTAGCTATTATAACTGTGAACAGTAAAGTCATGCTCACTGTTGCCGAAACAAGGTATCCCAGTTTACTAAAAAGTATTAAACGTAAAAAATTTACAAAGGCCAAAGTTGATCCGGCAATTATTCCAACTTTAATTTCTTTGACCAATACCTTAAAGGCATCGGAAGTGCTTATTTCACCTAAAGCCATTCCTCTTATTATAAGGGTTGAGGATTGAGAACCGGAGTTTCCTCCCGTATCCATAAGCATTGGTATAAATGTAGCCAAAATCACTGCAGATTGAAGCATACCTTCATACCTCTGTATTATGCCTCCGGTAAGTGTTGCGGATAGCATCAACACCATAAGCCACACTATTCTATGCTTGGCTAAAACAAAAGCATTTGTTTTTAAATATTCATCTTCCAAGGGTTGGATTGCGGCCATTTTATGCAAGTCCTCAGTATTTTCTTCATCAATAATATCAACTATATCATCTATTGTTACAATTCCAACAAGCCGATTCTCATTGTCTACAACAGGTAATGTTGTTAAATCATATTTTTTGAATAAAAAAGCTATCTTCTCCTGGTCATCCAGAGTATTTGCAGATAAAATATCCGTATCCATAATATCATCAATTATTTCATCTGAATCACTTAGAATTATTTTTCTTATTGAAACAACGCCTTCAAGTCTTCTCACTTCGTCTATGACAAAGCAATTATTTATTGTCTCCTTATCAACTCCCGTAGCTCTTATATGTTCAAGGGCTTCTGCCACCGTCATATGCTTTTTCAAGTCTACAAATTCAATAGTCATAATGCTCCCGGCCGAATCCTCGGGATAATTCAAAAATTGATTTATCAGCTTTCTTGTTTCTTCATCGGTATTCTTTAAAACTTTTTTTACGACATTAGACGGCATTTCTTCTAAAAAATCCACCGTGTCATCAAGGTATAGTTTGCTTACTATGTTGCTTGTTTCCTTGTCTGTAATAGATTCTATAATGTATTGCTGGAGTTCAATGGGGGTATGAGAAAAAACACCTGCAGCAATTTCTTTTGGGAGAATTCTAAAAATTATAAGCAGTTTTTCTTTGTCTAATTCCTCCAATATTTGCGCTATATCAACTATATTCATTTCAATTAATTCGTTTCTTACCTGTAAATATTTTTTACAATCTAAAAGTTCCTTTAAAAAATCATCCATCTCTTTCACTCCCTTAAGGAGCCACAAACATAAAAGGTGCAATTATGGCTCCGATATTAATGTATACAGTTTTCAACAAATTATCAGGCAGCGGACCTGAATCCATAACTACCACCTCCGAATTTCATAATTCAATAAAAAATTCCTCTGCCTATCATGCAAAGGAAATACAAATAAAAAATATCCCCCTCGACCAGTTTTAGCTTCCTGTAACATAGGGTTAAAGCTTTTGATGCTTGTAATCCCGGCTGCACTAGGTTATACCTTAATCCGATAAAACCTGTTAACCGTCGTGGCATCTCTCGATGTTTAGCGGTAGCAGCATGTATTTACAGGGTAGCCTCACATAACGGGCTTTTCTTTATTATATGCCTTTAGCATTGCATGTGTCAACTTTTAGAGAGTATTGTTGAAAAGGTTTTTTTTCTTTCATTTTTCTTATGTTGAATTATTTTAGCAATATTTATATAATTAATACATCAAAAGGTATATAAACATTTATGAAAGGAATGATATTATTGGAAAAGGTGTTTACATATTTTGAGGATATCTCTAAGGTTCCCAGATGTTCCGGAGACGAAAAGGCTATCAGTGACTATTTAGTCGGATTTGCGAAAAGTCATAACTTGGAAGTAATACAGGATGATGTTTATAATGTAATCATTAAAAAACCTGCCTCACCCGGATACGAGGATGCTCCCGGTGTAATTTTGCAAGGACATATGGATATGGTCTGTGTTAAGAAAAGCAACAAAGTACATGATTTCACAAAAGACCCTATAGTACTTAAATACATTGATGATATGATATATGCCGACGGAACCTCCTTAGG
>CAYXUX010000003.1:59779-64529 GCA_964468275.1 uncultured Clostridiaceae bacterium | reverse complement strand
GCGCAACCCGCAACAAGCTTACAGATTATTTGCCTTGGAACTCAGCAATCGCAGCAAATATAATAAGCTGCTTATCAGAAATAGTTAGGGTGTGAACAGTGACTTGTTGTAATCTTAATGATATATTGTTTTTAAAATCTGTTTGATTTTTTATAACAACAGGAATATACTAATATAGTAATTATTTAAAAGAAGGAATGAAAACATTATGCAATCACGTATAGGAGAAATAGCTTCTTTAATAACCGCCATATGTTGGACAATCAATGCTATTGCATTTGAATCCGCCGGGAAGAAAGTAGGTTCAATGGCAGTTAGCTATATAAGACTATTTATTGCTTTTGTATTATTAGGTATTACATCATATTTTACCCGGGGCATTCCTTTGCCGACAGATGCTAACGGGCATATATGGTTTTGGCTTATGGTATCCGGCTTATTCGGATTTGTCTTGGGGGATATGTTTTTGTTTCAGGCTTTTATAGATATAGGCTCAAGGATATCCCTTCTTATAATGTCTGCCTCACCGCCTATAGCAGCCCTAGTAAGTTTTTTTATTATGGGTGAAAGAATTTCTATACGGGGTTTAATAGGGATGTTTGTAACCATGGCAGGTATAGCCCTTGTTATATTAAGTCGCAATCCCGAAGAAAAAAAGATGCAGTTTAATAGGCCGATTAAAGGAATTATATATGCTTGTATCGGTGCTTTGGGACAGGCATTAGGACTTGTATTCAGCAAGCTGGGCATGGGCTCCTATAATGCATTTGCATCCACACAAATCAGGCTCATTGCGGCATTTGTTGCTTATACTATTATAATAACAATGCAAAAAAAATGGCCGGAAATCAAAACCGCTTTTGATGACAAAAAATCAATTAATCAAATTGCTTTAGGGGCAGTATTCGGCCCCTATATCGGTGTTGCGTTTTCTTTAATAGCTTTACAATATACGGCTACGGGAATAGTGTCATCTATAACCAATATTTCCCCTGTTATTATAATTCCTGCTTCCATTATTGTTTTCAAGGAAAAAGTTTTACCAAAAGAAGTATTGGGCGCTTTTATTTCAATAGCAGGTATAATAATCCTGTTTTTATAAAATCATAATTGCTATATCATAATAAAAACAACTGCCAATTCAAAGGCGGTTATTTTTATGTAGATATCCTCAAATCGTTATTTTAAAACTTAAGTCAGAGGTTCTTATCTTCAAATCATGAGGCTGATTTAGTTTCACAATCGGTCATTTTGTTATAGTTCATAGATTATATATACTTATATTTTTTGCCGGTATAACATACACCACGGCATTTGTGATAAGTCTTATATATTTGATTAAGATTGCCTTGTGGGTAGAATGGGAAGCCCAGCAATCATAGCAAATATAATAAACTGTTTATCAGAAACAGTTAAGGTATGAGCAATAACGGACATTTTTTGATAAAAAAAGATTTTTTATTACAGGTATTGACAAGGTGGGAAAAGGAATATATAATTGATTTTAACGGGTGAGTGAACACTCACTCACCATACATAAAAAGATAAAATGTCCGGATTATTGCCTTTTCATGACAGCCAAATATTTGCGATGCAAACGTAATACAAAACGTAAGAATATAAAATTTTAAAAGATAGGAGAGTTGTAAAATGAGATGGTTTAGAAATATGAAAATAGCAACAAAATTGATTTTGGGTTTTCTTATAGTGGCAATTATTGCCGGCGTAGTAGGCGGAATAGGAATGCTATCTCTTAGACAAGTCAGTGATTCATATGAAATGGCATACATAGATACCACTAAAAATATGGAATATGCAGAAAAAATTAGCTCTTCATTTCAGAGGATGAGAATGAATCTATACGGAGTAGTTTTGGCACAAACACAGGAAGATAAAGATTATTACATAGGAAGAATAAATAATTTTAAAAGTGAAATTGACGAATATATTATTAAATACAAAGAATTATACAGCAATTATGATGAAGAGTTGATTTGGCGTGAACTAGAAATTTTAGCTGAATTACAATCAAATCTAAAAGTATATGAGAATGAAACAGATGACTTTATAAAAAATATAGCCATGGATCCTTCTCGTCGTGATGAAGCTTTCGATATTATTCGAAATGGCGGATTGAGAGAGATGGCACTGGCTACAGACGATTCCGTTGGGAAACAAATAGTACAAAATAATAATCATAGGGAAGATGAAATCGATGCAAATAGCAAATTAGTGTCGGGATCCATTTTAATAATTATAAGCGGAATAATCATAGGTATGGTTTTGGCTATAGTTATAGGTTTTATAATAGCAAGGATTATAAGCAAACCGGTTAAAGAAATGGTAGCAGTTGCAGGTGCCCTTGCTCAAGGAGATATTAATACAAATGTAAAAGTGGATACCAAGGATGAAATAGGAGAGCTGGCGGAAGCCTTTAGGGGAATGATATCAAATGTACGTGAACAGGCTAGAGTAGCGGAAAAGATAGCGGCCGGAGACTTAACGGTGGATGTCAAGGTTAGGTCGGAGAAAGATTTGCTTAATCAGAAATTCTTTGAAATAGTGGAAAAGAATAATGAAATCATGTCCAATATAATGAATGCAGCAGAGCAAGTGGCGGCAGGCTCCAAGCAAGTATCCGATTCCAGTATGGCATTATCTCAGGGTGCGGCGGAACAGGCCAGCTCCGTTGAAGAGCTGACAGCTTCTTTAGAGGAAGTTTCTTCACAAACAGATATAAATGCTAATAATGCAAACGATGCTAACCAACTCACAGAAAATGCAAAAGTTAATGCTATGGATGGTAATGAAAAGATGCAGGAAGCTCTTGTAGCAATGGAAGAAATAAATGAATCATCAGCAAATATTTCCAAGATAATAAAAGTAATAGACGATATAGCATTTCAAACAAATATTCTTGCCCTTAATGCGGCAGTGGAGGCGGCCAGAGCAGGACAACACGGCAAAGGATTTGCCGTAGTGGCGGAAGAAGTAAGAAATCTTGCGGCTCGCTCAGCAGATGCAGCCAAAGAAACAACGGAAATGATAGAAGGTTCTATTAAAAAGGCTGAAGCCGGTACCCGAATAGCTAATGAGACAGCGGAGGCCCTAAATAAAATTGTGGAGGATGTAGCGAAGGCTGTAGAGCTTGTAGGAGGTATTGCAGTAGCATCCAATGAACAGGCTAATGCTATAGGTCAAGTAAATCAAGGAATAATGCAAGTATCTCAAGTAGTACAAAGCAACTCTGCTACTTCAGAAGAAAGTGCGGCAGCGAGTGAAGAACTTTCCGGTCAGGCAGATTTATTAAAAGAAATGGTGGGTAAATTTAAACTAAAAAGTATTGACGGAAGTAATAACAGATCTAATGAATTGAGCCCGGAGGTTTTAAAAATGCTGGAGGATATGACTGCAAATAAAGGGACAAGTATGGGAGAAGAGGGCACGGGTGAACAGGTAAAGGATAAGAAAAAAACAAAAATTGTATTAAGCGATAAAGAATTTGGTAAGTATTAAGTTACAAAAAGGTGGCAATTGAATTATGCGCATGGAAGAAGATTATTATAAAATTCTACAAGTTCATTATCTTGCGGAACCTGAGATCATTGATAGCGCTTATAAAAGGTTGGCTAAAAAATATCATCCGGATATTAATAAAAGCAAAGACGCAAAGGAAATAATGCAAAGCCTTAACAAAGCTTATGAAGTGTTAAGCAATCCCGGCAAAAGAGAGGTATATAACATGAAATGGAAAGAGAATAATGAAACCCCAAAAGAGCATGACTATAATTCCGTGGCTAAATCCGTGCTTAATGAATATTTTGGAAGCATTGCTGGTAATCAACTTGATCTTGCATATGAACTTATTTCAAATGTTGATAAAGAAAATATATCAAAAGACGAATTTATAAACTGGCAAAAAGCCGTATCCGTAGTTTACAGATTATTGGAATACAATTGTAAATTTAATCAAGCGCTTACAGATAAGTTGCTTTGTGGTCATTTATATAATGATGTTAAGGAATTTAACGTAGCAATTGAAGAATATAACGAAGTTATGGATATGGTTGAAAAAAGCATTATAAAAAAGATGGTTGTATTGGATAAGGATGACAAATGGCGGGTGTTTATTGGCCATGAAAAGATACAACCTCTCATCGGCAAGTTTAAATCATTAACCGGCTTGCTGAATGCTAAATCCGTTATTCAGGAATTAACTGAAAACCATAGTAGAATAGATAGCTTAACAGGTATCTTAAATCAGAAAGGCATTAGAGAAGAGATAGAGGGTGAAATACAAAGGTTTGAAAGATACGGCAATAGTTTTTCCCTAGTTTTGTGTGAGGTTCAAATGGATAAAATTATTAAAAAGGAACGAACCCAAGAAATAGAGGATTTTATAATAAGTTCAGTTACAGAAATATTGATTAATAATCTCAGAAAAATAGATATCATCGGAGCATGGGAAAAAAACAAGTTTTTGATTTTACTGCCGGAAACTGATTTGGTTTCTGCAATTAAGGTTGCTAATAAAATTAAAGAGATTTTCAGAGCAGAGGTTATAAGGAAAGGAAGTATTGTATATAAGATTTCGGCAAGCTTTGGTATAGCTGAATATGTTTCTTCTTTAGAAGAAACATTGGGTAAATTAATTGATAGTCATTCTGAACGTTAGTGAAGAATCTTAACTGAAACAGTCATCTTAAAGCTTTAGCCGAAGGATCTTCCTATAGAGTCGAAGACTCTTCGC
>CAYXUX010000003.1:40721-59679 GCA_964468275.1 uncultured Clostridiaceae bacterium | reverse complement strand
GGGAACTGGGCACATGGGGACATAGGGAAGAATTTTTGTATAACATCGTTTTATATATAAAACAATAAAAAAGAAGGGAGATGTAAAGGTGACGGAATATATTGATGAAACAATGGAAATGGAAGAGGACACTCAAAAAGGCAGATTTCTAACTTTTTCTTTAGGAAATGAAAGCTACGGTATAGAGATTAAATACGTAACAGAGATTGTAGGTATCCAGGATATCACTGAGATACCGGAACTGCCCCGATATGTAAAGGGCATAATTAACTTGAGAGGACAGATTATTCCTGTAATGGATGTAAGATTACGTTTTAAAAAGGAACCCAAGGAATATACCGATAGGACCTGCGTAATTGTAATCAATGTGAAAGACGTATCTATTGGGCTTATCGTTGACAGTGTAGCTGAAGTACTTACCATATCCGATGAGAATATTGTAGAGCCGCCAAAAATGAATAAAGGGTTTTATAACAGGTATATTAAGAACATCGGCAAAGTAGAGAATGATGTAAAGTTACTATTGGATTGTGAAAAACTGCTTACAGATGATGAATTGGAAAATTTAAATGATGCATTATAAAAAAAATTATAATAAAGGGGGGCATAAGAATGAAATGGTTTCTTAATATGAAAATAGCGGCAAAATTAATATTGGGCTTTCTTATTGTAGCAATTATAGCAGGTGTGGTGGGAGGAATTGGTCTTATTAATCTTAACAAGATGGCAAGTGCGGATAGGCAATTATATGAAATAAATGTATTGGGTCTTCAGTATTCAGGTGAGGCAGCAGAATATTTCCAAAGGATCCGATTTAATGCAGTAAAGATGATTACAATTGAAGATCTAGCAGAGCAGGATAAAAGTATTAATAACATAATAAATTATTCGGCAGATATAAAAGATATTCTTGAGTCTTATGGCAATCTAAATATTTCTGATGAAAACAGGATGCTTCTAGGCGAGTTATTACCTATATGGGAGAGATACGAGTCACTGGCAGATAATTACATTAACCTAGTGCAAATGGAACAAATTGACCAAGCCTATAACCTAATTTTTGGTGAAATGGGCAATGCGGGTGATAATGTGCGGGTAGCCTTTGAAAAAATAAATGATTTTAATACAACTAGGGCTAAAGAAAGATCTGATGGCAATACTGCACTCGCCCAAACATCTACTTTAACAATGGCTGTTGTAATAGCAATAGGTGTGATAATAGCAGTGTTTCTGGGCATATTCATTTCACGCATCATCAGCAAACCTGTAAGGGAAATGGTGGAAGCGGCGGATGCTTTGGCTCAAGGGGATGTAAATGTAGATATTAAGACAAATACAAAGGACGAGATAGGGAACTTGGCGTCATCCTTTAGAGGAATGATAGCAAATATACGTGGACAAGCTAATGTTGCGGAAAAAATAGCAGCCGGGGACCTAACGGTAGATGTTAAAGTAAGGTCTGAAAAAGATTTGCTCAACCAGAAATTCTTTGAAATAGTGGAAAGCAATAATGAAATTATGTCCAACATAGTAAATGCGGCGGAACAAGTGGCGGCAGGTTCCAAGCAAGTATCCGATTCCAGCATGGCCCTATCTCAAGGGGCTGCGGAACAAGCCAGTTCCGTTGAAGAATTAACAGCTTCTCTTGAAGAAGTGTCTTCACAAACGGATATAAATGCAAAAAATGCAGGTAATGCCAATGAATTAGCGGAGGCAGCCAAGAATAATGCCATTGACGGAAACAGTAAAATGCAGGAAATGGTCAAGGCTATGGAAGAGATAAATGAATCATCAGCAAATATTTCCAAGATAATAAAAGTAATAGACGATATAGCATTTCAAACAAATATTCTTGCTCTTAATGCGGCAGTGGAAGCAGCCAGAGCAGGACAACATGGTAAAGGCTTTGCAGTAGTAGCGGAAGAAGTAAGAAACTTGGCTGCCCGATCCGCCAATGCGGCTAAGGAGACTACGGATATGATAGAGGGGTCTATCAAGAAATCCGAAGGAGGCACTAGGATAGCCAATGAGACGGCGGAAGCCCTTAACAAAATTGTGGGGGATGTGGCTAAGGCAGCGGAACTTGTGGGAGATATTGCAGTGGCATCCAATGAACAGGCCAACGCCATCGGTCAGATAAATCAAGGGATAATGCAAGTATCTCAAGTAGTACAAAGCAACTCCGCCACTTCAGAAGAAGGTGCGGCGGCCAGTGAAGAACTTTCCGGTCAAGCAGATTTATTAAAAGAAATGGTAGGAAAATTTAAATTAAAAGGTATTGAAAAGATTCATAGGAAGACAGACGAATTGTCTCCGGAAGTATTAAAATTGATAGAAGACATGGCAGAAAAAAAGAGAGCCGGGATTGAAGAAGAGATTAAAGGAGAAATGGATGTAACGGATCATAAAAAAGCAAAGATAGTTTTAAGTGATAAAGAATTTGGTAAGTATTAGCTGTAGCGACGGGCAATACTATCCGTCGTTTTAGAATCAAGACAATTTCGTCTGCTTTTATAGGGGCGAGCAATGCTCGCCCCAAATATCAAAGTATAGACCGTCAGTTTTACAAGTATTGACAAAGAAATACAAGGATTATATAATAATCTTGGTAGATAGTGAATACTTACTCACCATATGGGAGGGTATGAAATGATAAAAGGATTTCCCACAAGAAAAGATAGTATAATTTTAGCAGCTATTGATATAATTAATGAAAAAGGTATCCAAAGCTTATCCACAAAAGAGATTGCTTTAAAACAAGGAATATCCGAATCTCTTTTATATAAATATTTTAATAGCTTGGATGAAGTACTGATTGCGGTGATAGAGTATTTTTCACAATTTGACGATATGATTGTAAATACTGTACTAAAACGTGATATCTCGCATAAGGAAAAAATCCTCGAAGCCAGTAAATCTTTGGTGGAATTGTATGAAAGTTATCCTGCTCTCGCATCCATTTTACTTAATTATGAGACATTGATGAATTACAGTCATACTAAAGAAATAGCAAATGAGATTATAAACAGGCGTTTAAGATTTTTAGAAAAGGTAATTGAAATGGGTCAAGATAACGGCGAATTTGAGAACTATTACACATCTAAGGAGTTAGCCATTATCATCATAGGTACTTTTAGAAGTCTGATAATGAATTGGAAAATGTCCGGATATAAGTTTCCAATAAAAAAAGAGATGCTTATGGTAATAAAAAAAATATTGGAAAAGGCTTAGTGGTATAAAAATAGATAACCCGGGAGGGAGATATATATGAAAAGTGTGCTGATTGTGGATGATGCGGCTTTTATGAGAATGGCAATAAAGAAAATTCTTGAGAAGAATGGATATGAGATAGTCGGAGAGGCTGAAAATGGTGAAGAAGGCGTTAAGAAGTATAATGAGCTTAGGCCTGATATAGTGACTCTTGATATTACAATGCCTGAAATGGACGGACTAACAGCATTAAAAGCAATAAAAACTATTGATAAGAATGCAAAGGTCATCATTGTTTCTGCAATGGGGCAAGAGGCTTTTGTCAGGGATGCGATAATGCGCGGGGCTCAAAGCTTTATCGTAAAACCGTTTACAGAAGAACATGTTTTAAAAGTGTTGAGTTCAGTATAAGAAAGAATACATGGAATAGGTTTTAATTCAGAAAAAGGAATAGTTTATTGAATGATTAGTTAAGAGGTGTTTTAATTGTCAAAACTGACTCGTGATCCAATGTTAGAGATGTTTATTTTTGAAACTGCTCAATTGCTGGAACAACTTGAACAGATTATTATTAATAGTGAAAAAACGAAATCTTATTCAGATCAAAATATAAATGAGATATTTAGGATAATGCATACAATAAAAGGTTCTTCTGCTATGATGCTTTATGACGATATTTCCATTTTGGCACATTCCATTGAAGATTTATTCTACTTTATCAGGGAGAGAAGGCCTTTATCCATGGATTTTTCAGAGCTTACCGATCTTATACTGGACGGTGCGGATTTTATTAAAACTGAACTTTCCAAAATAGAGGCTGACGGTAAAGCCGGTGGTAAGCCCGACGAACTTATTGAAAGTATTAAAAAATTTCTTTTAACCTTAAAAGACAAGAATTTAATAGAAGATGAAATATGTATTACAAAAGAAAAACCGGTACCTAAAAAAGAACAGAGATATTATATAGGTTCTGATGATTTATCCGGCATTCCTGTTAAAAAAACATTGAAGGCTACAATTTACTTTGAAGAAGGATGCAGGATGGAGAATGTTAGGGCCTTTTCTATTATACATAATTTTAAAGGTATAGCCAGCGATATCAGCTACTATCCATCGGATATAATAGAAAATGATGAAACAGAAGAAATTATAAGGAAAGAAGGATTTTGTGTTTATTTAAAGACAGAATACTCTTTAGATACTATCAGAGAAATCCTGATGCAAACTGTTTTTTTACGACATTTAGAATTGGAAGAGGTTGATCAGGTTGATGAAGTGATACAAAGACAAAGAAGTAAAGAAATCATATTGGAAGATCCTTTACCTGCAACGATAGAAGCAAAAATGGTTGAAAGGGTTCAGTCTATTGAAGCTCAAACTCATTCATTAAATCAAAGTATAATATCGGTTAACGTATCCAGATTGGACAAGCTCATGGATTTGGTTGGAGAAATGGTTATTGCAGAGGCAATGGTAGTTCAAAATCCGGATCTTAAGGAATTAGAATTGGACAATTTTGAAAAAGCAGCTCGCCAATTGAATAAAATTACCGGGGAAATTCAAGATATTGTAATGGCTATACGGATGGTCCCTTTATCCGGTACCTTTCATAAGATGCACAGAATAGTCAGGGATATGAGTAAAAGGTTAAAGAAAGATGTTAATTTGGATATAATAGGTGAAGAAATTGAGGTTGATAAGAATATAATAGAACATATTTCTGATCCTTTGATGCATTTGATGAGAAATACTTTGGATCATGGTATAGAAACAACGGAAGAAAGATTAGCCAAAGGAAAAACTCCTACGGGAACTATTGTATTGGAAGCAAAGAATGTAGGTTCCGATGTACTTATTATTATAAAAGATGATGGCAAAGGATTGGATAAGGAAAAGATATTAAAAAAAGCAAGAGAAAACGGCTTACTTTATAAATCAGAGGAAGATATGACGGATAAAGAGATATACAATCTTATCTTTTTACCGGGTTTCTCAACGAAAGACAGTGTAACGGAGTATTCCGGCAGAGGTGTGGGAATGGACGTAGTAACAAGAAATATTGAAACCATCGGAGGAACCGTATCGGTAGACAGTGTTTTAGATAAAGGGACAATGGTTACATTGAAGATTCCTCTTACCTTGGCGATAATTGACGGGATGAATATAAAAGTCGGTAAATCCTGCTATACGATACCTACCATTTCCATTAAAGAGTCTTTTAGACCTTTGGAAAAGGATATCATAATAGAGCCTAACGGAAATGAAATGATAATGGTAAGAGGTCAATGTTATCCAATTTTAAGATTACATAAACTTTATGGTGTGAATACAGAGACTACCGAATTTATGGATGGAATCTTTGTTATGGTAGAACAGGATGAAAAGGCCCTTTGTATTTTTGCCGATGAACTCGTGGGACAACAACAAGTGGTTGTAAAATTATTACCAAACTATATCACTAACTTTAAAAAGATTAGCGGTCTTGCGGGTTGTACTCTTTTAGGAGACGGCAGTATAAGCCTGATATTGGATATTGCCGGATTAACAAATGTATGAATTAATTTTTTAAAAGGCGGTTGTATAAGTGCTGAATATCACAAACAAAGAATTTAATCAGCTTGCAGCGTATATTAAGGCTAATTACGGGATTAATTTAAAAGAAGAAAAAAGGACCTTAGTAACGGGAAGACTTTATAATGTTTTAATGCAAAATAATTTTGATAATTTTACTGATTATTATGATTATATTATATCTGATAAAACAGGTAATGCAGCAGCCACATTGATTAATAGAATAACAACAAATCATACTTATTTTATGCGAGAGACCAATCACTTTCACTATTTTAGGGATTTCGCGCTTCCTTATTTAAAAAAGACGGTAAGAGACAAAGATTTAAGGATTTGGAGTGCCGGATGCTCTACCGGCGAAGAACCTTATACCCTTGCAATGATTATTGATGAATTTTTTGGCAAGGAAAAAGTATTTTGGGATACGAAGATTTTGGCAACGGATATATCCAGCAGAGTACTGGAAGAGGCCGAAAAAGGTATATATACCAAGGAAAAGATAGCAACAATACCCTCTCAATGGAAGATTAGCTATTTTAAGAATTATGACGATGACAGCTCGGTTATAGCGGATAAGATTAGAAGCGAAGTTATATTTAGGCGGTTTAATCTTATGGACGAAAGGTTACCCTTTAAACGTAAGTTCCATGTAGTATTTTGTAGAAATGTTATGATTTATTTTGATATACATACTAAAAAGGATTTAGTAAATAAACTTTATAATCAGATTGAGCCGGGTGGTTACCTGTTTATCGGTCATTCAGAATCATTAAATCGTGAAGAAACTAAATTCAAATATATACTGCCTGCTCTTTACAGAAAGGAGTAACACTATGCAAGGAAAAAAAATTAAAGTATTAGTTGTAGACGATTCGCTCCTTTTTAGAGAGACCTTAGCAAAAGGGATAGCTAAAGATACATCGATAAAAGTAGTTGGCACTGCAGCTGACCCTTTTGAAGCCAGAGATAAAATACTTGAATTTGAACCGGATGTTATGACTTTAGATGTAGAGATGCCTAAAATGAGTGGTATTGAATTTTTAAAAAGGCTTATGCCTCAGTATCCTATTCCGGTAGTTGTAGTCAGTGCAGTGGATGGGGTAGTTTTTGATGCGTTGGATGCGGGGGCTGTAGATTTTGTTGCAAAACCTGATTATAAAGCGGGGCGGAGTATTGAGTTGTTGATAAGTGAACTTATATTAAAGATTAAGATTGCATCTACGGCAAAAGTCAATCATTTAAAAATAAATATAGAAGATAAAAAAGTAGTAAGCGGCAGCAATCTTAGCAAACAAAATAGATTGATTGTTATGGGAGCATCTACAGGCGGCACTGAAGCCATAGACAGTATATTAAAGTCATTGCCGAGAGAAATGCCCGGCATATTAATAGTACAGCATATGCCTCCTGTTTTTACAAAATTATATGCGGATAGGCTTAATAACTCCTGTCCATTGGAAGTCAGAGAAGCTAAAAATCGTGATAAGGTTGAGCCGGGAACTGTTTTGATTGCACCGGGAGATCAACATATGAAGCTAAAAAGGATATCTGATGATTATTATGTAGAGTGTTTTAGAGGAGAAAAAGTCAACGGTCATTGTCCTTCTGTAGACGTATTGTTTGAATCGGTTGCCCCGTATGCGGATAAAAACTTTATAGGGGTTATTTTGACCGGGATGGGCGCCGATGGTGCAAGGGGGCTTCTTGCAATGAGATTAAAAGGTGCAAGAACAATAGGACAAGACGAGAAGACTTCGATAGTTTACGGTATGCCTAAGGTTGCTTATACAATAGGAGCGGTAGAAAAACAATCAGCTTTGGAGAGTATTCCAAGCCTGATATACTCTATGGTTGCAGGAAGGTGAGAAATTGGAAATTGTAGTAGGAATAGGTGAGTATGCTATTTCAGATAAGGAAGAAGATGTATTGAAGACCTTTGCTTTGGGCTCTTGTGTAGCACTTACCATATATTCAATAAGAAAAAAAGTTTTGGGTCTAGTGCATATAGCATTGCCCTGCTCAAGCATTAACAGCAGCGATAGTTATCAAAGACCCGGTTATTATGTGGATACTGCTATTCCTTGCTTATTAAATAAGTTTATAGATCAATATGATTGCAGCAAGTGTGAATTAATAGTCAATATTTTTGGAGGGGCGGAAGCTTCTTGGGGGAACGATATGTTTAAAGTAGGGAAAAGGAATGTTGAAGCCGTCAAAGAGATATTGGCAAAACACTGTATGATACTTTGCGGCGAAGAAACAGGCGGAGCTTATAGTAGAAATGTGGAAGCAGATGTGGCTACGGGTACGATTAAACTGGGGAAATTATGTTTAAAGACTTTAAAAGATACAAGGGTGATATAAATGAAAGAAAACTTATATAATATTCTGTCATCAATAGTTGAGGGAATAATTAGTGTTGATAAAAAAGGTAAGATTACATTTATAAACCAAGCTGCACAAAGATATACCGGTTGGGATGAGGAAGAAGCGGCAGGACAATATCTGGAGCCGATATTTAATATTATTGATGCAAAAACACACATAAAAGTTGATTGTCCTTTTACAAAGGTTGTAGAGACTTGTGAGAAAATTGATTTTATCAGTTGTCCCATACTCGTATCAAAGTCCGGAGAAAAATTTTATATATCTATCGGTATAGCTCCTATTTTTGATAAAAACAAACAACCTCTGGGTGCAGTTATAAGTTTTCGGGATGTTACAAAACATAGAGAAATTGAAGAACAATTACGAATTGAACGGCAGAATTTGAAAATGCAATTCCAGTATTCTCCGATTCCAATGATTATAGTTGATAAAGGGATGGCTATACAGGATGTTAATGATAGATTTATAGATTTGTTTAATGATTTCAATGATGGAGTTATAAAAAATAGCTTATGTGATTGTTTGAAATGTATCAGATCAATAAGCGATATATTTGATCAAAATAAAAAGTACAGTAGATGCTATATAGAAAAATGTGCAATGAAAGTAATAGAGTCTAAAATTCCTTTTCGAGATGAGGAAAGGCAGTACAGATTTATACAAAGAGATAAAGAGATTATTTATAGTCTAAGATTTAATTATATTCCGATAAATATCAACAATAATAACAATACCAGTGTTTTAATATCCATAGATGATATGACGGAATTTAGAGATGCGGAAGATAAATTAAAAAAAGTGATTCAAGAAAAGCAACAAGCTATGGAAGAAACAAAAGAAGCCTATAAAGCGAAAAGTGAATTTCTTGCAAATATGAGTCATGAAATAAGAACGCCCTTAAACGGTATTATAGGGATGTTGGATCTTACCATGCTTACCAAATTGGAATATGAGCAAAAGGATAATTTAGCGATAGCTAAAACATGTGCAAGTTCTTTGCTGGGAATAATTAATGATGTGTTGGATTTTTCTAAAATGGAAGCCGGAAAGATGATTTTAATAGATGTGGAATTTGATTTTAAAGCTCTAATAGAAAAAGTATTGAAGGCCCACTATTATTTAGCTAAAGAAAAAGGAATTGAATTAACACATAGATTACCCATTGAAATGCCGCATTTTATTATGGGAGATCCTAATCGATTACAACAAATACTCAATAACCTATTAAATAATGCAATAAAATTTACTGAAAAAGGTTATGTGAGCTTGAATATAGAGAAGAAAGAAAGCAAAGATAGTCATATAGAATTGATATTTTCAGTTATTGATACCGGTATAGGCATTTCCAAGAAAGAAATGAAGAGAATTTTTAACAGCTTTAGTCAGGTAGACGGCTCTCATACAAGGGAACATGGCGGCACAGGTTTAGGCTTGGTGATTTCCAGGCAGCTTATAGAAATGATGGGAGGTAAACTGTCAGTAAAAAGTAAAAAGGAAAAAGGAAGTACCTTTTCCTTTGATTTAAAACTTAAAACCTGTGGAAAAACAGATTTAATCAAAGAAAGCAATGAACCCATAAGTTTTGAAAAAACAAAAAAGAAAGCGAGAATTCTTTTAGTAGAAGATGACAAGATAAATCAAACTGTTATAGGAAGAATGTTAAGGGAAATAGGATATAAGTTTGATATAGCTGATAATGGTAACGAAGCTCTAAAATTTATGGAAGAAACTGAATATGATCTATGCCTTATGGATATTCAGATGCCAGGATTGGATGGGATAAGAACAACTGCAATCATAAGGCAAAAACAAAATGCAAAGAAAAAATATATACCCATTGTAGCTGTCACGGCTCATGCGCTTCATGGCGATAGAGAACGTTTTCTTGCCGCAGGGATGGATGATTACTTGGCAAAGCCCTTCCAAATATATGATTTGTTTACCACTTTAGAAAAATTGCTAAGTAAATATGATAAAAAGAAGAGAATAGATAGTGAGTTTTCCGCAGAAGTTTCTTTTGACATTGCTAAGATTAACTCTTATATCGAAAACTATGCCCACAAGATTAAACCTGTCAGTAACGAGATAAGCGCAAATATTCAAAAGCTGGAGGCTGCAATAAAAAAAGGTAATATGCAGGAAATTGAAGATACAGCACATATAATAAAAGAATTGGCTTCATCAATAAGTGCAGATAAAATTAAAACCATGGCTTTTCGTATTCAACTTTCTGCAAGACGAGGCAATCAAATTGAAGCTGATGAAATATTTAAAGAAATAGAAAAACTGTTTAAAAATTATTTATTAAGAATTAGTGAAATGAGGTATTAATGATGAAGATTTTAATTGCAGAAGATGATTTTGCCAGTAGGAAGTATTTATTCAAATTACTTTCTGAATACGGTGAGTGTGATATGACAATAGACGGAATTGAAACAGTGGAAGCCTTTGTTATTGCCCATGATATAGGAGAACCTTATGATTTAGTTTTTTTGGATATTATGATGCCCAAAATAGATGGCCTAAAAGCTTTAAAAGCTATCAGGAATTTTGAAGAGAAAAGAAAAATTGAGGAATCAATGAGATGTAAAGTGATATTAGTGAGTGCTTTGGATAAATCTGAAGTGCCTTATGAGGCATACGGAATAGGAAAAGAATTTTATCTTGAAAAACCCATTGAAGCCGAGAAAATAAAAGATCTTTTAAAAAAATGTAAATAAACTTATGAATCCATTTGGAGATGATATTGTGAATAAAAAAATGCATATATCAAAATGTAATGAAAATTATGTTTTAGCGGAAGATATAGTGAATGATTGCGGCGCTTTTATACTGCCCTGCGGCACCATTCTTAATGATTATATTATAAAAAAGCTTGCTGAATTTGGGATAGAGTATGTAATAGTTGAATATAAGGGAAATAATAATATCTCGTATTTGAATTATCATATTTTTGAAAAAAAGCATGAAGACATTGTAAATAAAATGAAGTGTTTTACCAGAAGTATTATAAGAGGTAAAAGAATAGAATACTCGGAAATAAACGAGATGGCAAATTCCATAATTTCAGAATGTAAAAAACCCGAGTATATACTTAAGACGTTAAACAAACTTAGAGATGCTGATGATTATACTTATTATCACAGTGTTAATGTTTCTTTCTATGCTATGCTTTTGGGAGGATGGCTTAATCTAGCAAGGAACGATATCAAGATTATTATTCAGGCTGCATTGATGCACGATATCGGGAAAACAAAGATACCAAACGAACTGTTAAATAAAAAAGGTGTTCTCAGTATAAAAGAATTTGAAGAGATTAGAAGACATGCAATATATGGTTATGAAATGGTAAGAAACAATCCGGAAATACCGGAGGATGTAAAGGATGTAATTTTAATGCACCATGAAAGAGAAGATAGATCCGGATATCCTTTACAGGCTTCCGATTATGATTTGAGCATATATACAAAGATTGTTTCCGTTGCGGATGTTTATGAAGCAATGACTTCTAACAGACCCTACAAAAAAGCTTTAACTCCTTTCGAAGCTTTTGAGGAATTTCATATTACCTGCAGGGGTCGTTTAAATATGCAATTGGTAAATACATTATTATATAATTTATCAAGATATTATATTGGCAGCACGGTTGTGCTTAATACAGGGCAATTAGCCAATATTGCTTATATACCGCCGCAATGCATTTGGAAACCTATTATAGATATGGGTTCTAAATTTTTAGATTTATCCAGAGAAGAAGAAGTATTTATAACACGTATGGCTTGATTGTGGACAGGAAGGAATAAAATATGAAGGAAAAAAAAGAGAATAACCTGACAATTGAAAAACTTCTTGCAGAGAAAGAGAAGCTCGAATTAACTCTTTGCAGTATAGGAGACGGTGTAATTACTACCGATATAGATGGACGGATTCTTACTATGAATAAAAGTGGAGAAATAATTACTGAATGGCCTTCGGAATCAGTGGTTAACAAGCCTCTTTTTGAAATTTTGAAAGTAGTAGACAGAGATACAAAAATTCCATTAAAAGATTTATTAAGCCTAGCAATAGAAAAAGGACAAGCCCTAGGTTTAAAAAAGAATACGGTACTTATTACCAAAAACAATAATATAAAGTATGTTTCCGCCAGCATTTCTCCTATTAAAATGCCTAAAGGTATTATCGGCGTAGTTATTGTATTCAGAGATATAACTAGGATAAGGCAAGCAGAGGAAAATTTAAGCAGATATCGAATTCTTTCCGATAAAGCTAATGATATAATTATATTTACTGATATAGATGGTAACATTACTGAGGCAAATAATGCTGCTTCGGTGCTATATGGATATAAGAAAGATGAAATTATAGGGAAATCAATTTTCGAATTAATTAATCCCGATAGGCAATTACCTATAAAAATACAACTGGGCGGGGAAAGCAATGAAGGTATATTCTATGAAGCAATAGCGAAGAAAAAAGACGGCACCAATTTTTTTGTAGAAGCGAGCATGCAAAGTACATTAATTGGCAGTGAAAAAGTCCTTCTAAGCATTCAACGTGATATAACGGAAAGAAAGAAGACTAGGAGAGAATTGGAAGAAGCAAGAGAACGTGCTGAGGCTGCAAATTATGCTAAAAGCGAATTTTTAGCTAATATGAGTCATGAAATCCGGACTCCCCTTAATGGTATGCTGGGTATGATAGATTTAACCTTACTTACTGATTTGAATAAGGAACAGAAGGAAAACCTTTCTACCGCAAAAACATGTGCTTCCAATCTTCTAAATTTAATAAATGATATTTTAGATTTTTCTAAAATAGAGGCAAAAAAACTTACTTTAGAAAATATAAATTTTGATATCTCAGAATTTATTAAACAAATTATTAAACCCCACAGTATTAAAGCCGAGGAAAAAGGACTCAATTTTAATTATAGGATTGATGATAGGATACCTGAAATTTTAAATGGCGATTCTAACAGGTTAAAACAAGTAATTGATAACCTTTTGGATAATGCGATTAAATTTACAAGTAGAGGTGAAATAAATTTAGAGGTGAAACTAAATTATAATTCGAAAGAGGCTATTAAGCTGGAGTTCAGTGTCTCGGATACGGGTATTGGAATAGATACTAAAGATAAGGATAAAATTTTCGGCACTTTTAATCAAGCTGATAGTTCAATAACCAGAAAATATGGGGGAACCGGTTTAGGACTTGCTATTTCAAAGCATTTGGTCGAAATGATGGATGGAAACATTGGGATAGAAAGTGAAAAAGGCAAAGGTTCAGTTTTTAGTTTTACTGTTAAATTATATCCGGCCAAAGAGGAATCTTATGATATTGCAATTAAATCAGAAGCCATTTCTGCTTCAGAAGATTCATTAAAAGTATTGGTGGCCGAAGATGATATGATTAATCAAATTGTAATCAAACGCATGCTTTTGGAAGCCGGTCATATTGTTGAAGTTGTAAATAATGGCGAAGAGGTTCTGGAATCAGTTGCAAAAAAAGATTTTGATATTATATTGATGGATATACAAATGCCCAAAATGGATGGAGTAGAAGCCGCTAGGAAAGTAAGAAGGAGGGAAAAAGGAACAGGCAAATACACTCCTATTGTTGCACTTACAGCCTATGCCCTTGAGGGAGACAAAGAAAAATATATTTCTTTGGGAATGGATGGATATATATCTAAACCTATAAGAATAAATAATTTACTAAAAACCATAGAAATAACGATAAAAAGAATAAAAGAAAAAAAACAAAATATTTTTCCCACGGATGATGATTATTTAGTTTATAAAAATTTATATTTTCAAAGTAAAAAGGATTATTTAAAAGACATAATGGTAAATATAAAACTTCTTGAGAATGCTTTAGTGAAAAAAAACTTTAAATTGATAGAGAAATTTGCAAGCAGGATTATACAACTTTTAACGGAGGCGGATTTGAAAACTGCAAAAACGGCATTCTTTAAATTGCAGCTTGCATCCAGAAGAGAAGACTTGAATGCTGTCATTAAGCAATTTAAAAGCGCCGTTGAGGAGTTTAAAAAATCGGAAATGATAAAATGATACTTATATAACAAATAATAGGGGGTAAAAAAATGAGGATTCTTATAGTTGAAGATGACCTCGCAAGCAGAAAATTTTTATCAAAGTTCTTATCAACATACGGAGTGTGTGATATTACAGTAGATGGTATGGAAGCATTGGAGGCTTTTATGTTGGCTTGGGATGAGGGAGAACCATATGATTTGATTTGTCTTGATATAATGATGCCTAATCTTGACGGGGAAAAGACCCTCAAAATGATTCGTGACATTGAAAAACAAAGGGGAATTTCAGATACAGATAGGGTAAAGATTATTATGACAACCGCCCTTAATGAAACGGAAAGAGTTTTTGACGCTTTTGAGGTAGGCTGTGAAGCATATGCCTCTAAACCTATTAATACTGAAAAACTTATTGAAGTGATAAGAAAACTTGGATTAATAGAATAAAACTACCTATGTATCGTGGAGTTTGGAGGGAAACCTAATGTATAAAATACTTGTGGCGGATGATGAAAAAGCATTAAGGATGCTGGTCAGAGGAACCTTGGAAATAGGAAACTACAATATATTTGAAGCAGAAAACGGTGTGGATGTCTTATATTTGACAGCAACGGAAAAACCGGATTTAATCATTCTTGACGTGATGATGCCGGGTATGACCGGTTATGAAGTTTGCGAAGAAATAAAATCAAAGGATGAATTTAAAGATACTAAAATTTTAATACTGACTGCTAAGGGGCAGCAAACTGATAAGGAAAAAGCAAAAGAAGTGATGGCTGACTATTATTTGTCCAAGCCCTTTAGCCCTGCAAAGCTATTATCCGTTGTAGAAAAAATCTTGGGAGAGCAAAAAAAATGAAAAAAAGATTATCGTTTTTAATTTTTATATTTATTTTCCTTTTAATTTTTGCATCTTTTGTATATTCCGATGCAGCTGATATCAATTTTTACAAAGTTTTTGATAACCATGGTTCTATAGTTTTGATTATAGATGTAGAAAGTGCCGATATCATATATGCAAATAAGGCTGCTACGAAGTTTTACGGTTATGAAAAAGAAATACTGCAGTCTATGAAGATTACAGATATAAATGCGCTAATGGAGAAAGAAACTAAAAAGGAAATGGGAGATGCCGTAAGTAAAAAGAAGAATAATTTTATATTTAAACATCGTTTGGCTAACGAAGATATAAAAACAGTAGAAGTATATTCCTATCCCTACGATAGTGAGAGCAAGAACAAGACCTTCTTAGTTTCAATAATTAATGATATCAGTGAGAGAGAAGCTTTTAAAAAAGAAAAAGAGGCTATGACCTCTAGGTTTATTGTTGTACTTTCAGGCACTGTTATGATTTTAATAATGATGAGCATATCATTATGGAACAGTTCTAAAAGATTAAAGTTAAAGAATCTAGAAGTAAGCAATTCAAATGAGTTGTTTAAAACTTTTATTGACGCAAAGAACAGCCTTATATTTTTAAAAGATGAGAATTTCAAATATGTTTTTGTAAATAAAGAAACGGAAAAGTTTTTCAACAAAGCAGCCGTCGAAATTATAGGCAAGGATAATTCGGAACTTTTGGGATTTGACGAAATAAGTAAATCTGAAGAAATAGATTTAGAGGTGTTGAAAAAGAATGAGATTATTGACTGCGAAGTAGAGTTAAAGGATAAAATTTATTATGCTATAAAATTTCCGGTAAAGTTAACAAGCGGCAAAATAGGTGTAGGCGCGTATATAAGAGATGTTACAGAGGAGTATAATAATAGAATAAAGCTGGAAAAAACAAATGCTCTTTTAATGGAAAACAAGGAAAACTTAAGACTTATTTTGGATTCCGCCGCTGAAGCAATATATGGAATTGATATGAATGGAAACTGCACTTTTTGTAATACAAGCTGTCTAAGGATTCTTGGATATGAAAGTGAAAATGAACTTCTAGGAAAGAATATGCATTGGCAGATTCATTATAAAAACCAAGATGGAACGGTTTTACCGGAGGAAGAATGTAAAATTTTTAGTGCCTTTAGAAGAGGCAAAGGTATCCATACGGAAGATGAAGTATTATGGAGAGCAGACGACACTTATTTTCCCGCATCTTATTATTCTTATCCTCAGATTAGAGAGGGAAAGGTCATAGGCGCAGTTGTAACCTTTACCGATATAACAGAGCGTATAGAAGCCAAAGAAAAATTGATAAAGACAAACAAGGAATTGGAAGAAATAAACAAACAATTGCAAGAAAAGCAATATTCTTTGGAAGAGCAAAATTCTTATATTGAAGAACTGAATTCTCAGCTGGAAGATGAAAATATAAGATATTTACAGCAGAGAGAGATCTTGCAGGCACTGGTTGATTCCCTTGGTGCCGGAACCGTAATGACGGATTTAGAAGGAAGAATTTTGTTTATAAATGAAGCTTGGAAAGAGTTATTTAATTATCTCGATTTTAAAGAAGAGTACTATTCAAAAGACAGTTTTTATATAAATAATGATGCCAGCTTTGGAACGGAAATATTCTTTAGAAATACGGTAGCAGGGATTGAAAATAATGATGAACTCTTTGATACTCTGATAAACTTGACGCAAGATATATATAAAAAATATTCAATAGATATGGAGCAGAAACAGCCTATTAAAAGATTTCTTAATCTTTATTCCAACCCTTGTGTTAGCGAGACGGGAAATATTTTTGGCAGGGTATTTGTTGTTAGGGATATTTCACATCAAAAAGAAATAGATAAAATGAAAACAGAGCTAATAAGCACGGTAAGCCATGAATTGAGAACACCTATGAGCAGTATTCTCGGGTTTTCCGAGTTATTGTTGACAAGAAAACTTGATACGGAACGAAAGAAAGAATATGTCGGAATAATTAATTCGGAAGCAAAAAGATTAACAGATTTGGTAAGCAACTTTTTAGATATTCAGAAAATAGAAAATGGAATAAAAGAATATGATATGCAAGTTTGTGATATGAAACAGATTATTATCGAAGCTATTAAGTTGTTTGATAAAGTAGGTGAAAAACATAAATTTGTTTTTGAACATATCGAAGAAGATAGATATAATGTGGTCTGCGACAGGAATAAAATACTTCAGGTTTTATCAAATCTGATTTCAAATGCTATAAAGTATTCACCCGGGGGGAGCGATATAAAAATAGATTTAACGAAGAATGATAAATCTATTACAGTTACTATTGCGGACTTTGGGCTGGGCATTCCTGAAGAGGCAAAGGAAAAAGTTTTTGATAAGTTTTATAGGGTTAATAATGACGATAGGAGAAAGATAGGAGGTACAGGTTTAGGCTTAGCAATAAGCAAAGAAATTGTTGTTTTACATGGGGGAACCATTGAGTTTGAATCAACCCTTGGACAGGGAAGTACTTTTTATTTTAATTTACCTTTAGCAAAATAGTAAAGCGATTGCTTTTCCAAAATAGAAGGGTGGTTTTTCAAATATATAACAGAGAATTGGATGCATTGATTCAAGCATCAAAACAAGTCTTTACTGACGAGCTTTGTTTTAAAATCAGGGAGATATATAAGATTTTAGATGGTTGTGACGGACAATGCAGTACAGAAGATGCACAGGATTTATTAAGATTTTTTCATTCAATGAATGGTACTGCTTCAACCTTGGAATTAGATAGTTTGGCCTCTATAGGGAGAAGGTGGGAAGTAAGACTTAAAGAAAAGCTAAACAAGCATGAAGTTGTAGAAAAAGAAATGATTAAAGAAATACATAAAGAGATATATAATATTAAAGAACTGATTGGTTGTGCAGGCGATGGTGCAATAGTAGAAGCAAGTGATTTACCGGAAAACTATTATATAAACACTCAGAGCAGAGGTAAAATACTGTTGATAGACGATGATTTGACAATTCTCAAATTGTTGGAAAATGCTTTTACTATGGAAGGATATACCATATATATTTGCGATGACCCTATATCTGCTTTTGAACTTATTGATACTATTAAACCGGATGTAATTATATTAGATATTCTAATGCCTGAGGTTAGTGGCTATGAATTGCTGGGCAAAATAAAGGCAAAACCGGAATATGCTGATATACATGTTATTTTTTTAAGTGCCGTGGGCAGTACTGAAGATAGAATAAAAGGAGTCAGATTAGGGGCGGACGATTATATTACTAAGCCTTTTATTATAAATGAAGTGTTGGCTAGGGTTGAAGCAGCGCTTAGAAGGTCAAACAAATATAAAGAAAAACTTCTTAGGGACGATTTTACCGGCGCTTATTCCAGACATTATTTTAGTTGTCGTTTTATAGAGGAATTGGAAAGGTATAAACGCAACGGAAAAGTTTTTTCTATTGCGTTTGTGGATATAGATTATTTAAGACTTATAAATGAAAAACATGGGTATAGTGTGGGGGACTGCGTATTAAAAGAATTTGCATCTTATTTAAATAAAAATATCAGGAAGTGTGATATTTTATTTAGATACGGAGGGGAGGAATTTGTTGTACTTTTGCCCGATACCGATAGTTCAAAAGCTTTTTTGGTTATTGATAGGATAAAAGAAGGTTTTGGGGACAAAGATATTGATGCAGGGGATACAGTTATTAAAGCTACTTTTAGTGCAGGTATTATTCAGGTTGATGATAAAAATATGACTGAAGAAGAATTGATTAAACGAGCCACCAGCACTATTTATCGCGCTAAAAGCTTGGGAAGAAACACCGTAGTTATATTTGGGAAATGAAGCGAAG
>CAYXUX010000003.1:38833-40621 GCA_964468275.1 uncultured Clostridiaceae bacterium | reverse complement strand
GCGAAGAGTCTTTTATAAATAAAAAATAAAATTGGAGGTTATGATCATGAGTATGTTTTGTTATCAATGTCAAGAAACAGCGAAAAATACCGGATGCACCGTTAGGGGAGTATGCGGAAAAAACGAAGAAGTAGCAAAACTTCAAGACTTGTTGATTTATACGCTAAAAGGTATAGCAGATATAGTGACAAAAAATAAAATAGATATAAGCAATATTCCGGACACCAACCATCAGGTTCTAAACAGCCTTTTTATGACTATTACAAATGCAAACTTTGATGACAATGCTTTTGAGAGACAGATTAAAAAGATGCTTGGCTATAGGGATGCTTTAGTTAATAAAAACGATACCGACTTGCATGATGCGGCCACATTTGCGGTAGGTTCTCGTGAGGAAATGTTGGACAAGGCTTCCACTGTCGGGGTATTGGCTACGGAAAACGAAGATATCCGTTCTCTTCGTGAATTAATCATATATGGGCTTAAAGGTATGGCTGCCTATATGGAACATGCGGCAAATTTAGGAAAGAAGAATATTGAAATCAATGAGTTTATGTATGAAGCTCTTGCAGCTACACTGGATGATTCAATGACAGCGGACGAGCTTGTGGCTTTGACTTTAAAAACCGGCGAATACGGTGTAAAATCCATGGCTTTGCTTGATAAAGCAAATACTTCCGCTTATGGTCACCCGGAAATCACCGAGGTGAATATCGGTGTCAGAGATAATCCTGCTATCCTTATTTCCGGTCATGATTTGGGAGATTTGGAGCAATTATTGGAACAGACTCAAGGAACCGGTGTAGATGTTTATACTCATGGTGAGATGTTACCGGCTCATTCTTATCCTGCTTTTAAAAAATATGAAAACTTTGTAGGAAACTATGGCAATGCATGGTGGAAGCAGATTGAAGAGTTTGAAACATTCCACGGACCTATTTTATTTACCACGAATTGTATTGTGCCTCCCAGAAGTGAAGAGATAAGAAAGCGTATTTTTACAACTAATTCCGTAGGTTATCCGGGATGCCCTCATATTGTACCGGACGAAGAAGGCAAAAAGGATTTTTCTGAAATCATTGAACTGGCAAAGACTTTGGAAGCACCGAAACAGATAGAAGAAGGAACTATTATTGGAGGTTTTGCCCATAATCAGGTACTTTCTCTTGCGGATAAGGTTGTTGATGCAATTAAATCCGGGGCTATTAAAAAATTCTTTGTTATGGCCGGTTGTGACGGTAGAATGAAGTCAAGGGAATATTACACTGAATTTGCAAAAGCTTTGCCGAAGGATACGATTATTCTTACAGCAGGGTGTGCCAAATATAGATATAACAAACTTCCTCTTGGAGATATAGGAGGCATTCCAAGGGTTCTTGATGCAGGTCAATGCAATGATTCTTATTCCCTTGCATTGATTGCATTGAAATTAAAAGAAGTGTTTGAATTGGATGATGTTAATGAATTGCCAATAGCTTTTAATATTGCCTGGTATGAGCAAAAAGCTGTTATAGTACTATTAGCATTATTGTATTTAGGAGTTAAGGATATCCACCTTGGTCCTACGCTACCCGGATTTTTATCGCCCAATGCAGCAAATGTCCTTGTTGAAAAGTTTGGTATTGCAGGCATCGGTACAGTTGAAGAGGATATAGGGCTTTTCCTTCCGGAACTGTCATCCTAGATAGGAAAGACTCTTCGCTTCGCTCAGAGTGACAGTAGGGAAAAGGTCAGAGTGCAGTCTCCCAACACCGTCATTCTGAGGCTTTAGCCGAAGAATCTTTCCAT
>CAYXUX010000003.1:0-38733 GCA_964468275.1 uncultured Clostridiaceae bacterium | reverse complement strand
CCAACACCGTCATTCTGAGGCTTTAGCCGAAGAATCTTTCCATCGAAGGGTAAGACTCTTCGCTCAAAGTGACAGTAAAAGGAGGGGCGAGCCCTCCTTTTTTATTCAATAGAAAGTTCTTCAATTAATTTAATTATATCATTCAAGGCAAAAAAGTAATTACCATTAATAATATAGCCTTTTATGGTACAATCTTTCCCATTTATGTTGATTACGGGGCTTGCTATTTTTGGGGTTATGTTTTCATCCAAAGGTGCCAAATCTTCACCCAGCTTCACATAAGGCTCACCGATAACAATTTCAATTTTATCGGTTTCTTTATTATATTTTAATGAAAATTTATATTCGGTGTCCGCAAGTATAGCAGCCAAATACCTAAGTTTAACATAATTTTCATTTTCTATAGAATATCCTTGAAGCTTTACTTCTCCTACATTGACGGTGACTATATTATTAGAAGCGGTTGGAACTTCTTCTTCTTCTTCTTCCTCTTCATCATCCAAAGGAATATTATGTTCTTTATATATTTCCTCCAATCTTTCTTCTCCTAATAAACTTGGTACAAAAGGTATTTCAAATTCATAATCCTCTTTATATACTCCGTCGCCTATTTGATCAAGGAAATATGTGCTTATTTCATTGTAGATTAAGGTAGCTTCATCGTAGGCTTTTTGTAATTTTTCTGCTGTATATTCTGTCGATAGTTTAATAGCTTCTTCAGGAGTGGCATCTATGAAGCTCTTTTCTGCTTCTTTTAATTCTTTAATGAGACGTGCTTCTTCTTTTTTGTAATATTCTCGTACATATTTGCCGTAAAGTTCTCGATCTATTTCACAAAATCCGGCAACTCCCCTCATAGTCCAGTAAGCTGAATCTAAAGTGAATTCTCCCCCGGGGAGAGTATATGGTTCAAAGGATTCTGTTGTTCCTCCTATAATAGGTATGTATTGAGTAAATTCCGCATTTCCCATAGCCATCCAAAGAACTCCGCCCAATTCCGCAGGGTAATCTTCCCGTATTTGTATTACATGGCATTCGGCTTGCTCCGAGACACCTATAGCCCTTACTTTACCTTTGTTTTCCGGCAGGTTTGCATCAAGGGCGGTATCTTCGTTACGATACCTTTGTAATTCCATTACATCTTCCAAGGAGATTTTCTTATCTGTTTTTTGGAAAAGTTCAAAGTCTTCCGCATCATAAGGTATGTTTTTCGAAGAATCAAGGAAGTTGATTCCTGCCCACAGCCTATCCCTGTTATAGTCTTGCAAATCTTCCCCATAGGTTTTTTTGAGGTTGATTAATCCATCTTCCGCAACTAAAAATCCGTGTTCTTTAGGCAAAGCGATGATGTTTTTTGAAGCATATACGTTTTCAGTATCTTTAATATCAACCTTATCTAACATATAACAATTGGGGATTACTGAATAAGCGTCATCGGGATATTTAACGGCACAATATTGATGGCCGGACAGTAATTCCATATACCAAATCCCGTCTTTGTCTGCCAATAATACTACGGCACCTTCTTGACAGCCTTTTTCATCCATTATTTTGCCTATTAATTCCACACCTTCTTTTGCGGTTTTGATTTGCGGCAAAACAACGGTGACAATTGAGGACTCGTAAATTCCGTCATCAGTTAGCGGATCCGCTTCCATCGCCGCTTCATTGCCTTCCGCAGTAACAGTGGCTGTCATGGCAACCCCGTATTCATTCCATCCTACGGATTCAAAAATATCTCCTTCGTCTTGATAACCGTCGGGAGCAGCAGTATATTTATATGTTTTTTCAGGCATAGGCCAGGAAAAGCCATATTCATCTTCATACATATCCCCCGGTTTATAGGTTTTAGCCGGTACTACTATAAACATTTTGTTGTGTGATGAGCTCACATCCTCGGTTCTCGCAATCATAGGATTACCATCAGCAGACACATCTTTGCCTACTACCGTGGCTGTACATGCGAAAGCAGGTTGTGACATGCCTAAAATTAGTAAGATTACAAGCGATAAAGCAAGTATTTTTCTTTTAAACACATTCTTCATTGAATAAACCCCCTATTTTTTGAATTTTCATTAAATTCATTATATCATACATTAATAGGTAAAATAAGGGGGGACCGGGGGATTAGGTTTATAGATATATGGTACTATATTTTAAAAACTTTTCATTGAAAGACGGAGTCAATTAACTTATACTTTATACGGGTAAAGGTTAAAGACTTTTCCGGCGGGTTTATGGAGTTTGCAATTAAGTTTTACTAAATTCGAGCATGGTAGGGGTGAGGAATGCCTATGAATAGATTTAAAATTATATTTAAGAGCATGATATTTATAATTGTTGTTATAATGCACCTTTTAGGTTCCGCAACCGCTCAGCCGCAATTAGATTTGACTGAGGAGGAAAAAAATTATATAGCCCGGGGAATGGTGCTAAAAGGAGTTACCATTGACGGGGTAGCACCTCTGCACCATACAAATAGTAACGGCGAAATAAAGGGTATAGCGATACGTATCCTTGATGAAATATCGGAGATGACCGGGCTTAAATTTGAGTATGAATTATATAATTCCGTTGATGAAGCTTTAAAAAGCGATTATGATATATATTTAAGTGCGACTCACAGCTATGCTCCTGCTAATATGATATTATCGCATCCTTATTTAAAATCTGAAACGATACTATTTGCAAATTCATCGGTAAACCTAAATTATTTAGGAGATAAGGTTTATGCCGGGATAGAGGGAGGCCAGTTACCTGAGGGTGTAGAAGAAGAAAATGCCGTTTATTATGGAACTAGAGAAGATACCCTAAACGCAGTGGAAAAAGGAAAAGCTGATTACGGTTATGGAAATGCATATTCAGTTGCCTATTACACATTATTAAACGGATATAAAAACATTGTTACTATCCCCAGGGGAAAAGAATCTAGGGAATATTGCATCGGTTTTTCAAAAAAGAACGATGTTTTACTTTCTATAATAAATAAGTCAATTGATGCCATAGATGAAAGCAAAATGCAGACTTTGATATTAGACGTAACATCACATATAGATAGAAAACCAAGTCTTTCCATGATTATGGACGGCTATGGCAATGAAATATTTATTATAGCTTTTTTAATCATTAGTTTATTATTATTCGTTGTTATTTTTAGTATCAATATAAATAAAAAGCTTAGGATGCAAAACAAAAGGTATGAAGCACTGGCTTATATTTCTAATGAATATTTATATGACTATTGTGTGGATACGGGTGAATTAGAATTATCCGAAAGAAGCATTCAGTTATTTGGAGCCGGAAGAAAACTGGATTTAGTAATTGAAAAATTGAAAAATGCTATATTTAATACTGATTCGATTTATAAAAAAAATTTTGATTCCAATGTCGCATCCAAGTCTATCGAAGAAGACGGGGGTCAGGGGACATTTGAAAATTTTTTAATAATTAAACTTCCCCTTAGCGACGGTAGGACAGGCATATTTAAGGCTATTAATACTATTATAAAAGACGATAAAGGGAAAATGCACTCTATTATCGGAAAATTGGTTGATGTCAGCAAAGAAGTAGCGGAAAAGGAAGAACTTATTATAAAAGCTCAATTAGACGGAATGACCGGTTTATATAACGCAGCAACAACCAAAGAATTAATAATTGAAAGTATGGAAATTAAAGATAAATACAAGACGGATGCTTTAATAATGATAGATTGTGATAATTTTAAAGAAATTAATGATAATTTTGGTCACTTAAAGGGAAATGAGGTTTTAGCAAACATAAGCAAAGCCATGAAGTCGATTTTTAGAAAAACGGATATCATCGGACGTATTGGGGGAGATGAGTTTTGCATATATATAAACGGCATTCCTTCAAAAAACTTTGTTCAGGCAAAGTGTGAGCAATTGTCAAGGCTTATTACGGAAATGAATCAAGATATTTGTATTTCAATCAGTATGGGAATAGCATTTTTTCATGAAGAAATTTCTTATGAAGAATTGTTTCAAAAGGCCGACAAAGCATTGTATCAGATCAAAAGAAAAGGAGGAGGGGAAGTTGCTGTTTATAATGAAAAATGACTTTGTTTCCATCATAGGAGCATATGTTCAGTGAAAATCTAAGATATTTCTTTAAATCTATAATTAAAACACAAGGTCCAATTGAGAACGTGTAAACGGATGCTATTTAAAAAAATAGTGAAGCAGCTGCACCTATGATTCCTGCATCTTCCTTTAATCTTGATTTTACTATTTTGCATGCCTTTGCATTATGTTTTAAAGCCCTGTTTTTTATAATTCTCATTATTTTAGGATATAATATATCCCATTGATTAGATACACCTCCGCCTATGGCTATCATTTCCGGATTATAGGCAGCTAATATATTACACAAACCTATTCCTAGATAAAGGGCTTCCTTATCAATTATATCGATAGCTAATCTGTTTCCTCCTTTGGCAGCTTCAAAAACATGTTCGGCCTTTACGGGTTTATTTTCTGATAAACTTTTTATACGTTCACCATGCTTTGCTATTGCCGTTCCCGATGCCATAGCCTCAAAACAGCCGTAATTTCCGCAATTGCATTTTTCACCGTTTATATCAATGACAATATGTCCGAATTCTGCGGCACCGTGATTAGTCCCATAATAGGGCTTTCCTTCAATTATTATACCGCCGCCGATGCCGGTGCTTATAGTTATATATACAAAGTTCTTAGTGCCTTTTCCCGCTCCATATAGATATTCCCCATAAGCAGCCATATGGGCATCATTGGCCAGTTTAACAGGCATATGAAATTTTTTCTCTATTATATCAACAATGGGTATGCCCTCCCATCCGGGAAGGTTAGTAAGAGAAAATATCTTTCCCATTTCGGAGTTAAAAAACCCGGGGACACAAATGCCGATGCCCTCCAAGTCTTTTTGTTTGATATTTGTTTTTTTAAGAAGGTCAGTTATATTATCATTTATGTTATTTATAACGGTTTCCGGACCTCTATGATTATGAGTGGGTATTTGAATATTTTCAATAACATTTCCATCACTATTCACTATTCCTATTCTGAGCTTTGTTCCGCCCAAATCAACGCCGCAAGCAAACTTATTCATAATTATTCGCACTCCTTGCATAAATCCGCAATATCATTTCCCTAAATCATGCATTATAATTTATATCCTAATCAGAACTTCCACTTTTTGTTTTTCCTAGGAAGTTTGTTCCTATAACCCCGCCGACAATTAGAATAGAACCAATGATATGGTAATAAAAAACCTTTTCATTAAGCACAACAACCCCTGCGATAATGGAGATGACAGTTCCCAAATTAGAAAATACGCTCATTTTTGAGGCTTCCATTTTTGATAATACGTAGTTTGTCATTAAAGATGAAACCAATGAGGATAATACACCTAAATATATTATTGCAAAAATAAATTTAATATCAGATAAGGGATATATGAAATCACCTATTGTTCCATTTGCCAGATGATTGCTTACTGCTATAATATTGAAAACTAAAAAACTGATTATAATCATCATAAAGCTTAACTCTATATTGGTAAATTTTTTCGTTAGAATCCTCGCCATAACACTATAGCCCGCTAGAGCCAAATTGGATAATAGAAGCAGTGCAATCCCTTTTATGTTATTAAATTCAAAAGAAGAGCCTTTCATAAGAGTAATATAAATTACGCCTGATACTGAAATCACTATAGATAGTTTCTGCAGTATATTCGTTTGTTCGTTTATAAAAATTTTTGCTAATATTAAAATAAAAATTGGTGCGGAGGCTGATATTATAGCTGCCTCCGAAGAGGAGGCGTATTGCAAACCAAATGTTTGAAATGAAAAAAAGGCCATTGGATATAATAATGCTAAAGGAATAATTTTCTTAATGGTTTCTTTGCTGTAGTTTAACTTAACAAACTTAAAAAGCATAAGCATCAGCACTGCAATAAATGCGGCAGTAAATCGGTAAGCTAATATATCTAAAGGGTTAGAAGAAACTGATAAAGCTATTTTTGTTGATAGAAAAGAAAAGCCGATTATAAAAGCATAGGATATAGCCGCTATATAGACTTTTTTAATTCCGGTGTTTTTTTTATTCAATTCAATCGCCTCACATTATTATAAATTACCGGTATTATAAAGTTAGAAATTAAGGCATCGGTGGCTACTGTTCAAACCTTAACTATTTTTGATAAGCAGCCTATTATATTTGCCTCTATTATCGCTCCCCGCAACATAATCTTTGACAAAAACTAATAATCTAAAAAACATATTTGAACTGTAACCATGGGTGCCCCGTTTGATTGAAAGCAATAAGTAAGATGTTTGTTTTTATCATTGCTCTTGATATAATTATAGCTAATGTTACCAATTAATTAAAGGAGTTTTAAAAAGCTAAATTATTGACATATGACCGAAACGGTGTATAATTAACTTAGAACTCAGGATGACAGTTACGAAATTGTCATTTTCGAGGAGCTTGCGACGAAGAATCTTAGGGTAGTTGAAAGGAGGCGATAATGATGCCGAGAAGAGACGGAACAGGACCCTTAGGCCGAGGTGCTATGACAGGAAGAGGCTTAGGTGATTGTACGGATGCTAATCCCGTCGGATATGATGAAGATTACGGATATGGTGGAGGATTTAGACGAGGTATTGGGTTTAAACGTCGAGTAGGGCGAGGACTTGGGCTCTTTCGCAGATTTGGTTCAGGCCCTAGACGAGGAAGCAGACGGGGATTCATAAGGCAAAAGTGAGGTGAATACTTAAATATGGCAAGACCTAGAAAGTGGAGAAGAGTATGCGGTTTACCGGAAATAGACAGTTTTGGCCCGTTAAACAGGCATATAGATAAGAATCACTTAATAATTATGTCGGTAGATGAGTATGAAACCATACGGTTAATTGATTTGGAAGGAATGACACAGGAAGAATGTTCCGAAAGAATGCATGTTGCCCGAACAACAGTGCAGCGTATCTACAGTGATGCGCGAAAAAAGGTGGCTGAATCCCTAGTCGAAGGAAAAATGTTGAAGATTGAGGGCGGAGATTATGAACTTTGTAATGGTTATGATAAAACATGTGGCAATGGAAAGTGTCACAGACGCAGATTTGGTAGAGGAGGAGAATTTTAATGAAAATAGCAATTCCGGTAAATGATAAATCTTTGGAAAACGGTATATGTCAATCTTTTGGCAGGGCTCCTTATTTTTTGATACATGATATAGAATCAAAAGAAAATACTTTTTTAAACAATAGTGCGGCTACAAGTCGGGGAGGAGCAGGGGTAAAAGCAGCACAAATGGTAGCAGATAATAAGGTAGGTGCACTGCTTACTCCCAGGTGTGGCGATAATGCAGCGGATATACTAAGAATAGCAAATATCAAGCTTTATAAAACTGAGGGAGATTCTATTGAGGATAATATAAAAGCCTTTAATGAGGGTAAATTATCGTTGCTCATGGATATACATCCCGGGTTTCATGATCATGGAGGCAGATAGGATGAAGATTGCTGTGCTAAGTGGCAAAGGCGGCACGGGAAAGACACTTTTATCTGTTAATATGGCAGTGGTAGGAGATAATACAACTTATATTGATTGTGACGTGGAAGAGCCCAATGGCCATCTTTTTCTAAAGCCAAAAGGAGTAATAAAAGAAAAAGTGGCAGTTAAAATACCTGTTGTAGATATGAGCCTTTGTAACGGATGCCAAAAATGCGTTGAATTTTGTAAGTTTAACGCATTGGCTTATATTAATAATAAGCTTATAGTGTTTGATAACATTTGCCACTCATGTGGCGGGTGCGTGTTGGTCTGCCCGGAAAAAGCACTGACGGAAAAGGATAAGATAATCGGTGAAGTGCAAAAAGGCGTTTCACAAGGTACTAATGTATTGAGCGGCATTTTAAATATAGGTGAAGCTTCAGGAATCCCTATCATTGATAAGCTTTTAGCCGAAGAACCCAAAAATAGTCAAAGAACAATAATTGATTGCCCACCGGGAAGCGCATGTATCGTTATGGAAAGCATAAAAGATGCGGATTATTGTGTTTTGATAGCAGAACCCACCGTATTCGGTGTTCATAATCTTAACATGGTGTATGAACTTGTGAAGCTGTTTAATAAACCTCATGGAGTAATATTGAATAAGTGCTTAGAAGGTGAAAACCCTGCTGAAGAGTTTTGCATAAAAAATAATATAAAGATACTGGATAAAATCCCTTTTGATAATGAACTTGGCACACTAAACTCAAATGCCTTAATAGCTGCAAGGGAAAGTCTAAAATATAAAAAAATGTTTTCAGAAATACTTGGAAAAATAGTTGAGGAGGTGCAACATGAAGCAATTGTTAATCCTTAGCGGGAAAGGCGGTACGGGTAAAACTACCATAGCAAGCGCTTTTATAAAACTTTCTAAGGCCAAGGCTTATGCAGATTGCGATGTAGATGCACCTAATTTACATTTGGTTATGAATCAGCCTGTTAAACCTGAGATAGAGGATTACTACGGAATGGATAAGGCTGTAATAGATACGGATTTATGTACTAAATGTGATTTATGCAGACAGAAATGTCGTTTTGATGCTATTTATATAGACGGTGCAGGCAATAATTATAAGGTTGATTACTTTGGGTGTGAGGGCTGCAGTGTTTGTGAATATGTATGTCCCGTAGATGCGGTAACTATGGTACCTGCCGTGGCAGGAGAGTTAATGCTGTATAAGGGAGAAAGTATTTTCTCTACCGCTCAATTAAAAATGGGCAGCGGGAACTCGGGGCTATTAGTCAGTGATGTTAAAAAACGCCTTAAATCAGCGGCGGAAGATATTGATTTTGCGATAATTGACGGTTCCCCCGGTATAGGTTGTCCTGTTATAGCATCTTTAAGCGGAGTAGATATGGTTTTAATTGTTACAGAGCCGTCTATATCAGGAATAAGCGATATGGAGCGGATAATAAAAACTGCAAATAACTTTCAGGTGAAGATTGCGGTTTGCATCAATAAATATGATACTAATATAAATAATACAAAAAGAATTGAAGAATTTTGTGAAAAAAACAATTTATTAATGGCCGGAAAAATCCCTTATGATAAAGAAGCGGTTAAAGCTGTAAACAATGGTCAAACAATAGTTGATATTGATTGCGCTGCGGGAGATGCGACGAAAATTGTTTTTAAAAATATGATATATGGCGGTTTCTAAATTTTGCTGATAAGTATATTACCAGTTAATTTATGAGTGATATGGATGAAACCGTTTACTGCTCAGTAAGCGATGATGTAGGTATAAACTATATATAACTTTGCGGGTAATTTCCAGTTGCTCCATGGATAGTTTTGCAGTTGGAAATTAAGTAAATAATCTATTAAAAAATATAAAAATAAGAAAGTAAGTATTGAAAAATACTACTTGATTTAAAGAGGGGATAATAATATGAAAATTGCAGTAGCAAGCGAAGGAAATTTGGTTACGGAACATTTTGGTCATTGTCAAAATTTTAATATTTACGAAACAGAGGATTTTAAGATAGTTAAAAGTGAATCTGTTCCGAATCCGGGACATAAACCGGGTTTCTTACCTAATTTTTTAAATGACTTAGGTGTTAAGGTTATTATTTCCGGGGGCATGGGCGGCGGTGCGGTTGATATTTTTAACGAAAAAGATATTGAAGTAATTGTGGGTGCAAGAGGCGAGGCAAAAGAAAACGTTGAATTGTATCTAAAAGGGGAATTGAAATCCACAGGTTCTGTTTGCCACCAACACCAAAATGAAGATAATTGTGAATAATCTGTATAGTGCATAAAAATGTCATTCAGAAATTTCTCCACTGTCATTCTGAGCGCTAGTGAAGAATCTTTCCATCGAACATAAGACTCTTCGCTTTGCTCAAAGTGACAGTGTAAAGAGGTTCAGAGTGACATTTTCAATTTTAATTCTACTTTTCATCCTTTACCTTCATATTAAAAACCGGCAAATAAAAGGATTTTAAACTATTATGTAGAATATAAATATCATATATTTATTTAGGTGGTATTGCGAAATCATGTTGTCAATAAATTTGGATCTAGAAGAGTTTGCATTTAAAGATATTAGTAAAGAAGAGTTGGATTTGGTATTGAATCTTTACAATGAAAGTTATGATTCAATGTTTGCAACCGGAAAGGATAAAGATTTATCCTTTGATGATATCAAGGAAAAATACTTGGAAGTTTTAATAAACAGTCACGAGTATTTTGCAGGGATTTATTTAAAAGACAAAAAAGAAATGATAGGCGTTATTAAAGGACGTATAGATTATGATGATAATGAAAAGTTTTGGATATCATCTTTTTTGATTGTAAAAAGATATAGAAGTGAAGGGTTAGGTAAGAAATGCATCAATTCAATAATAACATTTATGAATAAAACATATGACGTAAAGGTTGCCATTGTCGGCGTGATATCAAGCAATACTTCGGGAATTTCTTTTTGGAAAAGCATCGGTTTTAGTTATTCAAGAACGATTAAACAATTTATTAATCTAAATGACAGATTAGTAGATTTTATTATAATGAAAAAGGTTATTTCGAATTAAATATTAGTTGAGGTTTTTTAATAGCAGCAGTATGGACATATTGATATTATTTTATATATGTTTATAATTATAATGGGGTATAAAGGTATATAAGTTTTGGGAAGGGGGAAATGTATTGAAATTAATTGATATTATGGAAAAAGTAAAAGCTAAAGTGCTATGTGGCAGTGAGTTTTTAGATACAGAAGTTCAATATGCTTTTGGTTCTGATTTAATGAGTGATGTTCTAGCTTATGTTAAAGGGAACACGCTTTTATTAACCGGCCTTACCAATCCTCAAGTAATAAGAACTGCAGAAATGGCGGATGTAGTAGCAATACTGTTTGTTAGAGGGAAAATACCGGGGAAGGATGTTATAGACTTGGCAGCGGAAAATTCTATGGCGGTTTTAACTACAAAGTATACCTTATATACTACATCAGGTATATTGTATAGCGAAGGTCTAAGAGGAATAGAGGAAGACTGAGACAGGAGTTGTGCACATGGATAATATAAGATATGACTTTAAGATTGAGAAAGATGATTTTGAAAGAGCCGGTGAAGCTTCAAGCAATATAAAAAAGATATTAAGGCAATTAGGTTTAAATTCCGGCATTATAAGGAGAGTGGCGATAGCCGCCTATGAGGCTGAAATGAATCTCGTGATACATTCAAACGGAGGGTCTATAACTATAGAGATAGATCCAAGGAAAGTTACTATATATGCAAATGATAGAGGTCCCGGGATCAAGGATGTAGATTTGGCAATGAAAGAAGGTTATTCAACGGCTTCAGATAGAATCCGCGAGATGGGTTTTGGTGCCGGTATGGGACTTCCTAATATGAAAAAATGTTCTGATGACTTTAGTATCAAAAGCATTTTAAAACAAGGAACATTTATCGTTATGAAAATGTTTTTGAAAGACGGTGATTAGGTGGAGAGAGATTACTTGCATTCAGTAGTACTAAAGGAAGAAAGGTGTATCGGTTGCACCAGTTGTTTAAAGGTATGTCCTACAGAAGCTATAAGAGTGCGTAGCGGAAAGGCAAAAATAATTCCGGAAAGATGTATAGATTGCGGAGAATGCATAAGGATATGCCCAAATCACGCGAAAAGCGTTACCACCGATGATATATCAATCATTAAAAATTTTAAATATAATATAGTAATTCCATCTTTAACTTTGTATGGACAGTTTCCTGCGAATATTGGAATCGGCAAGATGTTAAATGCTGTCAAAAAGATAGGATTTGATGAAGTTGCCGAGGCTGCTATGGGAGCTAGGATTTCTGTTCACTTGCTCAGGGATTATTTATTAAAAAAGTCAAATCTGAAATATCCTATTATCAATTCTTCATGCCCTGCTGTAATTAGACTTATACAAGTTAGGTTTCCCGACTTATTACCTAATATTATTGACTTGGAAACTCCTATCGAAATAACAGCCAGAGTTGCTAAAGCGGAGACTATGAAAAGAACCGGCCTTTCTTATGATGATATCGGAGTTGTTTTCATAACACCGTGTACGGCTAGGGTTACAAGTGTTAGGAACCCCTTGGGAATAGAAAGATCATATATAGACGGTGTAATCTCTATAAGGGATATTTACGGGGATATAGTAAGAAATATTGATTCGGTAAGCAATGGTAATTTAGGGAAAAGTACAAAAGAGTCACTTTTATGGTCTATTGCCGGGGGACAAGCGGAAGCAGCAGAAATCGAGAACTGTCTGGAAGTCGACGGCATCAGTAATGTTATTAAAGTATTGGAAGAGGTAGAGCTGGGAAAGCTGGATGATATAAAATTTATTGAATGTTCCGCATGTTACGGCGGATGCGTCGGAGGGCCTTTGTTAATCCAGAATTCTTTTATTGCTAAGAATAGGATTATGAATTATGTAAAGGTTGCTGATAAATCTGTGATGTCTAATGAGGATCTGGACAAATATATTAATATGTATGAAAGCGGTTTTTTAAGGCTGACTGAAAAAATTGAACCCAAATCAGTTATGTCACTTGATACAGATTTAGTTAAATCAATTCACAAAATGGAAATGGTAACAGAGATATTAAAAAATCTTCCTGGATTAGATTGCGGTGTATGTGGTTCACCGACTTGCAGGGCTTTTGCTGAGGATATTGTGAAGGGTGAAAATAGCGAAGCTCTATGTATAGTCAAATCTATGGAATACTTTAAAAATAAAAATATCTAGGAGGTGCATTTATATGACAGTTGGAGATATATGCGATAAACTTAATCTCAAACCGCTTTCCGGCGAGGTCGGTTTAGAGCGGGAAGTTAACGGGGCATATATTTGTGATCTATTGAGCTGGGTGATGGCACATGCACAAAAGGGAGATGCGTGGATTACTATACAAAGTCATTCAAACATAGTAGCAGTGGCATCTTTGTTAGAGTTATCATGTATAATTATTTGTGAAGGTGCCGAAGTAGAGGATGAAACTATTAGAAAGTCCGCATCAGAAGAGATTCCAATACTATCTTCAAACAAATCTTCTTTTGAATTGGCAAAAGGTATGGTAAATTTAGGATTAGGTAATGAATATGAAATTTGCAGTTGATTTTCATATTCATTCGGCCTTATCTCCTTGTGCTGATAACGATATGACTCCGAATAACATAGTTAATATGTCGATATTAAAAGGTCTGGATATAATAGTTCTTACTGACCACAATTCATGCAAGAATTTACCTGCAATTATAGATGTGGCTAAAAACAAAGGTTTGATGGTTATACCCGGGATTGAAGTACAGACTAAAGAAGAAGTACATGTACTATGTTTTTTTAAAGATCTGGATATAGCCATGAAATTTGACGGTATAATATATGATTGTCTTCCTGATCTCATAAACAATGAGGAAGTGTTTGGCAAACAATTGATAATGAATTCACAAGATGAAATAATTGATAAGGAAAACAAATTACTGCTTTCGTCCTGTTCTTTATCAATTAATGAAGTATTTGATTTGGTTAGGGCTTTTGGAGGGTTTTGTATTCCTGCTCACGTGGACAGACCGGCATACAGTATAATAAGTAATTTGGGATTTATACCGCCTGCATTAAATATTAGGACTGTTGAATTTTCAAGAAGTCAGAGTCCTGAGAGTATAATAAAAAAGTTCCCTTATTTAAAAGACTATAATTATATTATTTCTTCCGATGCACATTATCTTTGGGATATTAGTGAGAGGGAATTCTTTATAGATATAGATTATTTAAGTTTTACTGAAATAAAAACATTTATTTGTAATAAATGATTATTTAAAAAAATAATTGTTAAAAAATAAATTACTTTGTGTTACAATGTTAAAAGAGTTATTAATTGATATTTTTTTATCAATTAAACATAATGTATTTTAGGGAGGGAACTCTTTAATGAATGAGCTTGATTTAAAAGAAAAAATGGAGAAGTTGGACACTGTTATAAAGGAATTTAAACATGTACAAGGCGGATTAATGCCTGTTCTCCACGAAACACAAGAGCTTTTCGGTTATATTCCGGAAGAAGCTCAAGAAAAAATATCGAAAGGATTAAATGTCCCGTTAGCCGAGATTTACGGTGTGGCTACGTTTTTTTCCAGGTTTACATTGGAACCAAAAGGTGAGCATACTATAAGTGTATGTTTAGGCACGGCTTGTTATGTTCAAGGGGTTCAAAAAATATATAAAAGGTTGCAAGAAGAATTGAACATACAGCCGGGTGAAACTACTCCGGACAATAAATTTACTTTGATTGATACCAGATGTGTCGGATGTTGCGGATTAGCCCCTGTAATAACAATTGATGAAGAAGTATATGGCAAGGTAAAACCGGAGGATGTGCCGGATATACTGGCTAAATACTATTAAACAACGCGGGGACAAGTTATGAAAGAATTATCTCTTCATATTCTTGATGTAGTTCAAAATTCAATTGCAGCCGGTTCAACATTTATAAGTATTGGGATTATTGAAGATTTAAAAGCGAATTTGTTTTCTATTGAGATTACAGACAATGGCTGTGGGATGGATAAAGACTATGCCGAACAGATCAAAGATCCTTTTATAACGGGAAGGAAAAGCAGAAAAGTGGGTTTGGGGATACCATTGCTTTATGCCGCCTGCAAAAGATGCGAAGGAGATTTAGAAATCGAATCAAAAAAGGGAAAAGGAACTAGAATAACGGCATGGCTAAAGCATAGTCATATAGATAGAGCTCCTTTAGGCAATATGGCAGATACCATTAAAATTCTTATAGTATGTAACCCGGAGGTAGATTTTTTATATAACCATAAAAAAAACGGAAAAAAATTTGATTTTGACACTAGAGAAATAAAGAGAATTCTTGGTGATGTATCTATCAATGAAATAGAAGTCCTGTCTTGGATAGAAGAACAAGTAAGGGAAGGTCTTAAAAGTTTAAATGGAGGTGCAGATTCTTTATGAAAACAATCCAAGAGCTTGAAGAAATCAGAAAAAGAACATTGGAAACAATTAACTTAAGAAAAGATCAAACAGGCACAAGAGTTGTTATTGGAATGGCTACATGTGGTATTGCCGCCGGTGCCAGGCCTGTTTTATTAGCTATAATGGATGAGATTAAAAAACATAATTTATCGGATGTTATAGTAGCACAAACAGGGTGTATAGGTTTATGTGTATATGAGCCTATTGTTGAAGTTTATAAGCCGGGTCAGGAAAAAGTGACATATGTAAAGGTTAATCCTTCAAAGGCAATTAGAATAGTAAATGAGCATATTATGAAGGATAAGGTTGTTCAAGAATATACTATTGGTACTGAAACGAAATAAGTGTTGAATATACTAATTTAACTGCTAGGAGGTATTGTATAATGGAAATGTATCGCTCCCATATCATGATTTGTAGAGGAACCGGCTGTTCATCCTCGAATTCGGAGCAGATAGCAAAAAATTTTGAAGAGCAAATAAAGATACACGGGTTGGATAAAGAAATTATTGTAGAAAGAACAGGATGTTTTGGGCTATGTGCTTTAGGTCCAATAGTAATAATTTATCCTGAAGCAGCTTTCTACAGCCAAGTGAAACCTGAAGATGTGGAAGAGATTGTGAAAGAACATCTAGTAAAGGGCAGGGTTGTTAAAAGATTACTATATGCTGAAACAGTAGTAGAAGATAGAATAAAATCCATAAATGAAGTTAATTTTTATAAAAAGCAGAAAAGAATAGCATTGCGTAATTGCGGAGTTATAAACCCGGAAGATATTGATGAATATATCGCTTTCGATGGATATAAGGCTTTAACAAAGTGTTTAACGGAACTTAAACCTGAGGAAGTTATTGATATAATAAAAAAATCCGGACTTCAGGGAAGGGGCGGAGCAGGATTTCCCACGGGAGTAAAATGGGGTTTTGCAGCTGCAGCTAAAGGTGACGTTAAATATGTCTTATGCAATGCAGATGAAGGTGACCCGGGGGCATTCATGGACAGGAGTGTTTTAGAGGGTGACCCTCATGCTGTTTTGGAAGCAATGACAATAGCGGGTTATGCTGTCGGAGGAACTCAAGGCTATGTTTATGTTAGGGCGGAATATCCTATTGCCGTTAAACGTCTTGGAATAGCAATAAATCAGGCAAAAGAATACGGTTTATTAGGGAAAAATATTCTGGGGACAGGTTTTGATTTTGATATTGAGATTAGACTTGGGGCCGGAGCTTTTGTTTGCGGAGAAGAAACTGCATTAATTGCTTCCATGGAAGGCGAAAGGGGAATGCCCAGACCAAGACCTCCGTTCCCGGCTAATAAAGGCTTGTTTGGGAAACCTACACTGCTTAATAACGTTGAAACTTATGCTAATATTTGCAATATAATAAATAAAGGCCCTGAATGGTTTTCATCTATGGGAACAGAAAAGTCAAAAGGCACAAAAATATTTGCATTAGGTGGTAAGATTAACAACACCGGTTTAGTTGAAATCGAAATGGGTACAACTATGAGGGAAATTGTAGAGGAAATAGGCGGGGGTTGTCCCAACGGTAAGAAATTTAAGGCGGCACAAACAGGAGGTCCATCAGGTGGTTGTGTGCCTGCCGAGCATTTTGATGTGCCTATAGATTATGAAAACCTTAAGGCAATTGGCTCTATGATGGGTTCCGGTGGGCTTATTGTTATAGACGAAGATAACTGTATGGTTGATATAGCAAGGTTCTTCCTCGATTTTACTGTTGACGAATCTTGTGGAAAATGTACACCTTGCAGAGAAGGTACCAAGAGAATGTACGAAATCCTTGAAAAAATTATAGATGGTAAAGGTGAAGAGGGAGATATTGAAAGACTTGAAAGTCTGGCAAAAAATATTCAGGCAAGTTCACTATGTGCTTTAGGACAAACTGCACCTAATCCTGTGTTATCAACTTTAAGATATTTTAGAGATGAATATGAAGCTCATATTAAAGAGAAAAGATGTCCTGCAGGAGTATGTCAGGCTTTATTGCAATATAAGATTAATCCTGATATATGTACAGGATGTACAATATGTGCCAGAAATTGTCCTGTAGATGCAATTTCAGGTAAGAGGAAAGAACCTCATGTAATAGATCAAAGTAAATGTACAAAATGTGGTATCTGTATGGAAAAATGTCCATTTAAAGCTATCGCAAGAGGATAAATATAAACTCAACAGTGCCGGGTCAGTTGGGCTAAATGGCTCACCTGACCTTTTTCTTGTTTAGGCATAAAGACCTTATTTCATTCATTGCCATTTTGAGGCTTGCATCTGTCATCTTTTGCAAAGTACGATTACCGGAATGACAAAATCGTGCTTATATCGTGCTTATATAGTAGCGATATGACAAAAACTAAGTTTTCGACAGTTTTGGACAGGTTTTGCCTCGTATATTGATTTAATACAGAAAAAACATTATAATTAATGTTATGTAAAATAAACTATATTGATAGATATAATTTTTGAATTTATGCTCATTTAAAACAAAGAAATTAGTTTGTTTTTAAACTAAAAGTGCTATTAATGGAGTATAATTGTATATAAATTTAATAGTAAGTAATAATATAAATTTTTTATATACGGGTCAAAAAATTTATCAAAATATAAAGGATGTATTTTGTATTGACGAATATTTTATATTAATAAAAAAATAAATTAAAGGGTTACATTTTAATTTTACAAGGGGTGAGCATATTGAATTTAAGTACTTTGACTTTTAAGGGCGGGACACATCCACCTCACAACAAAGAAACTACGGAAAAGCTTAGTATTGTTCAATCAAAACAACCTGATACTGTTGTAATTCCAATGGTACAACATATTGGTGCCCCATGCGAACCTGTCGTCTATGTCGGCGATAAGGTTAAAGTTGGACAAAAAATAGGCGAAGCGAAGGGTTTTGTTTCGGTTCCGGTCCATTCCAGCGTGTCCGGGGAAGTAGTTTCTATAGAGCCTAGGCTTACTTCAGGGGGAACGGCTGTAAATTGCATAGTTATAAAAAACGATATGCAAGATACAGTTTATGAGGGTATAGCCCCAAAAGGTGAAAGGGATAAGTTTTCTTCTGAAGAAATAATAAACATTATAAAAGATGCCGGAATAGCGGGTATGGGTGGAGCGGCCTTTCCGGTTCATGTCAAACTTTCAATTCCTCCGGGGAAAACCGTTGATACGGTTATCTTAAATGGTTCGGAATGTGAACCTTATCTAACTGCCGATCATAGACTTTTGGTTGAAAGACCGGAAGATGTCGTGGATGGGCTTATAGCCTTCATGAAAGCCTTAAATGTTAAAAAAGGGTTTATAGGAATAGAAAATAACAAACCGGATGCGTTAGAAGCAGTTTATAATGCTACAAAAGGGGAAAAGGGCATAGAGGTCGTTTCTTTGAAAACCAAATACCCTCAGGGAGCAGAGAAACAGCTTATCAATGCTTGCACCGACAGGGAAGTACCATCCGGCGGACTTCCTGCAGATGCGGGAGTTGTAGTAAATAATGTGGGTACCGCAGCTGCTGTAGCAGAAGCTATTAAAACCGGAATGCCTCTTATAAAAAGAATAGTGACTGTTACCGGTAAGGGTGTTAAAAATCCACAGAATCTATTAGTAAGGATAGGCACTTCATTTAGAGATGTAATAGAAGAATGCGGCGGTTTTGCAGGGACGCCCGGGAAAGTTATTGCAGGAGGTCCTATGATGGGCATAGCCCAATACTCAATAGATGTACCGGTAATCAAAGGCACTTCAGGAATATTGGTTTTGACAGAAGAAGAAGCCAAGCTTCCGGAATCATCGAATTGTATCAGATGCGGAAAATGCATAGAGGTTTGTCCCATTAATTTGCTGCCGGTTAATATCAGCAATAATGCTTTGGAAGATAGGTTTGAACAAGCTGAGGCATATAATGCCTTGGATTGTATAGAGTGCGGTGCATGTTCGTTTATATGCCCGGCTAAACGACCATTAGTGGATTCTATAAGGGTGGCAAAAAGAGAAATTTTGGCCAAGCGTAAAAAAGCTCAATCCAAGTGATGGGAGGTAATATATTGAGTAGTATGATATTTAGGGTATCTTCTTCACCGCATATAAGATCAAAAGAATCGACCCAAAGAATTATGTTAGATGTTATTATTGCACTCATACCTGCTTTATTTGCAGCAATATATTTTTTCGGTGCACGGATACTTACTGTTGTCTTGGTTTCAATAGTATTTGCAGTTACCACAGAATATATGATGCAAAAAGTTCTGAATAGACCTATTACTATAAACGATCTAAGCGCGGTGGTTACAGGGTTATTATTAGCATATAATGTTCCGTCTACGGCTCCTTGGTGGATGGTAGCCTTAGGTTCGATTTTTGCAATAGCAATAGTTAAACATTGTTTTGGAGGCTTGGGACATAATTTCATGAATCCCGCACTAGCCGCCAGAGCTGTGCTTTTGGCTTCATGGCCTGTTAGAATGTCGTCAGCGGCGTTTGTATCTCCGGGGGTAAGCGCAGTCACCGCAGCTACGCCTTTATCGCTTTTTAAAGCAGGGGCAGGATGCGGTAATAGGATAGTGATTACCTCAGCCACTATAGCAACCAGCGATACACTGACTTCTTTATGGGATTTATTTATTGGTAATGTAGGCGGGTGTATAGGTGAAACTTCCGCTTTGGCTCTGTTAATAGGCGGTTTATATCTTATATATAGGGGCGTAATAAGCTATAGAATTCCATTAACATATATAGGTACTGTTGGAGTACTATCTTATATTCTTGGCGGATTTCATATTTATTGTTTTACATTTCATATGCTGGCCGGCGGTTTATTTTTGGGAGCCATTTTTATGGCAACTGATTATGCTTCAAGTCCTTTGACTGCGAAGGGGCAGATAATAATGGGGCTTGGTGCCGGTCTGCTCACGGTTTTAATCAGGTTTTTCGGTTCCTATCCGGAAGGGGTTTCCTATTCCATACTCTTAATGAATATAGCAACTCCTTTAATAGATAGATTTACTGTTCCAAGAAAGTTTGGAGAGGTGAAGAAAAGTGCGTGATTATTTAAAACTAACCGGCATACTCCTTATAGTATGTGTCGTTGCGGCAGGTGTGTTAGGAGTTACAAATGCAGTCACATATGAAAAAATTTTAGAACAGGCAATTAGAGAGAACAATGAGGCACGTAAAGCTGTGTTATCAGATGTGGAAGAATTCTATAAAATTAACGAAAATGGAATCAGTGACATCCTATCTAAACCCGATTATGAAATAATAACGGAAGTTTACGAAGGAAAGTCTCAAGGACAAACTTTAGGTTATACTGTAAAAACATCTCCGAAAGGATATGGGGGTACTGTGGAGATAGTAATTGGAATTGATATGGAAGGTAAGGTAAAAGGAATTAAAGTAGGGGAGAATTCAGAAACCCCCGGGCTTGGGAAAAACGCTGCAACACCTAAATTCCAAGGCCAGTTTGTGGGGAAGGATTGGGATAACGGTATTGTATTGATAAAAAATGGGATTCCAAAAGATAATGAAATACTATCAATAGCCGGAGCAACGGTTACTTCCACTGCTGTAGTCGAAGGAGTAAACACTGCTTTAGAATTGGTAGAAGAAATATCCGATAATTAGAATATAGCGGAGGTGAGGTCAATGAAATTATGGAAAGATTTTTCTAATGGATTAATTAAGGAAAATCCTACTTTTAGGTTGGTTTTAGGGACATGTCCTACCATGGCCGTTACTACCGCGGTTTTTAACGGTTTAGGCATGGGTATAGCTGTTATTGCAGTATTAATATGCTCTAATCTTATTATATCTCTTATTAACAAGATAGTGCCTAATGAGGTAAGAATTCCAATATATATAGTAGTAATTGCAACATTCGTCTCAGCTGTGGAAATGTTGATAAAAGCATTTTCACCCGCATTGGATAGTGCACTGGGTATATTTATTCCTCTTATAGTTGTTAATTGCATAATTTTGGCAAGGGCAGAATCTTTTGCTTCTAAGAATCCTCCTTTAAACTCTATTATGGACGGATTAGGAATGGGAATTGGCTTTACACTTGCTTTGATATTTATGAGCGGTGTAAGAGAATTATTAGGCGCAGGTACATTTTTAAACATGCCTATATTTGGAGCAGGGTTTGAACCGGCGTTGATATTAATACTTCCGCCGGGTGGATTTTTAGTATATGGTTTAGCAATAGCTTTATTTAATAAACTAATAGTTAAAAAGGCATAGGGGGTCAGATGTTATGAAATTAATAATTATTGTTTTGTCTGCCATCTTTGTTAACAATTTTGTTCTATCAAGATTTTTGGGCATTTGTCCCTTTCTGGGCGTTTCAAAAAAGGTAGAAACAGCTTTAGGTATGGGTATTGCAGTAACTTTTGTTATGGCATTGGCATCAGTTATGACTTGGGTAGTTCAATTTGCAATATTGATACCTTTAAAGATTGAATACATGCAAACAATAGCATTTATTTTAGTTATAGCCGGTCTTGTACAATTCGTTGAAATGGTTATGAAAAAAACCAGTCCGACTTTATATCAAGCCTTGGGTGTGTACCTGCCCCTTATAACTACAAATTGTGCTGTGCTTGGTGTGGCAATTTTGAATATTGAAAGTGGTTTTAATATTATTGAGACTTTATTAAATGGTGTAGGTGGGGCTCTTGGCTTTACTTTAGCAATAGTGTTATTTGCAGGGATTAGAGAAAGAATGGAACTTGCACCTTATCCCAAAAGTCTTGAAGGTTTTCCCATAGCTCTTATAACGGCAAGTTTGCTTTCCATTGCTTTTCTTGGTTTTAGCGGCTTGCTTTAGACGAGCTGCCGATGAAAGAGGTGAGTTGCAATGATTAATGAATTATTATGGCCTACTGTTACACTGGGTGGATTGGCTATTTTCTTTGGTATTGTTTTGACTTATGCCTCAAAGAAGTTTGAGGTGGAAACAGATCCCAAAGTTGAGGAAATAAGATTTTTGTTACCGGGAGCGAATTGTGGTGCTTGCGGATATGCAGGCTGTGATGCTTTAGCAGAATCTATAGCGAATAGGAATGCCTCTGTTAATGCATGTCCTGTCGGCGGAACAGCGTTGGCTCAAAAAATTGCGGAAATTATGGGTGTTACAACAGAGGATAGTGAGAGAATGGTAGCAAGGGTATTATGTAACGGTGATAAAGATAATGCCAAGGAAAAATATATATATCAAGGGATAGAAGATTGCAAAGCGGCGGAAATGCTTGCGGGAGGTTCAAAAGGATGCAAATATGGCTGCACCGGATTGGGAACTTGCGAGAAGGTTTGCCCCTTTGATGCGATACATGTAATAAACGGTGTGGCGGTTGTGGATGAAGATAAATGTACGGCTTGTAAGAAATGTATAGAAGCCTGTCCTAAGAAAATAATTACCCTTGTACCTGTTTCAAAAAAGGTTAGAGTTCTGTGTAAAAATGTCGATAAGGGTAAGGAAGTAATGGGTGTTTGCAAGGTAGGGTGTATTGGATGCCGCAGGTGTATTAAGGCTTGTGAGTTTGATGCAATTATTTTTGAGAACAATTTGGCCAGGATAGATTATGAGAAGTGTACAAATTGCGGGGCTTGTGCGGAAGTTTGCCCTACTCATACAATTCTTAATGAAGCAAAATAAAAAAAGCGGCTTTTGCCGCTTTTTTTATATATTTTATAAGTTGAAGTCGCAATACTAAAATGATACACTGGAGTAGGAAGTTTTTTGTCGAAAACGGCTTCAGTTGCAGTACCTAAAATAGGAGGGGTTTTAGATTGAGAAAAGCAAGCAGAAACGGATGGATTTTATTACTTTTAGTTATTTGCGGCATTGTTATCGGTGGATTTTTAGGAGAGTTTCTTGGTAAATATATTCCTATATTAAAGTTTGGTTATAATCTTGGTATAAGTCCCCATACATATGACCTAAGAGTTATAAAGTTAACTCTTGGTCTTACTTTTAATATAAATATTTTTACTATATTGGGTATTATAATAGCAGTACTGTTTTTTAGAAATATATAGGAGTGCAATATGAAAATCATCCTTGCTTCAAGTTCACCCAGAAGGCTAGAAATACTTACTCAATTAGGAATCAGGTTTGAAGTAATTCCATCCAATTATAGAGAAAAAACAAAAGATATGCAGCCGGAAGAGTTGGCTATGCATTTTGCAGAAGGAAAAGCTATGAGTGTTGCCCATAATATTACGGAAAAAGCATTAATTATTGGCGCTGACACAATAGTCTATTGGTATGAAATTATAGGTAAACCCAGAGATAGTAAAGAAGCAATTAAAATGCTTAGAAAACTTAGCGGTAAATCTCACGCAGTGATTACAGGGGTGTCTGTGATTAGTACTCCTATGTTGAATAAGGTTACGGCTTATGAAAAAACAATGGTAAAGTTTAAAAGTCTGAATGAGGAAGAAATATTAAGTTATGTTTCTACAGGAGAGCCTATGGATAAAGCAGGAGGGTATGCAATACAAGGCATAGGCTCTTTATTGGTGGAAAAAATTAATGGATGTTATTTTAACGTGATGGGTCTTCCTGTATATAGACTTTCTAAAATGTTAGAGACCTTTGGTTTTAAAATACTGGGAAGGTAGAGGTGTCTTAATGGAGGAAGTAGCCAAAAATATTAAAATTGCATCGTTACCTGAAAACGAACGACCTCGGGAAAAACTTAAAAATCACGGGGTTAAAGCATTATCAAATGCGGAATTATTGGCAATACTATTAAGAACAGGAACAAAAAATGAAAGTGCTTTATCTTTATCATATAAAATTTTATCCCAAGGGGATGGGATTAGATATTTGGCTAATACCGGTATAAGTGAATTGAATAAGATAAATGGTATAGGTTTAGCTAAGGCATCACAACTAATTGCGGCAGTCGAATTAGGCAAGAGAATAGCTCAATATACATATAATGAAGACTATTATGTAAATCGCCCCCAAGATGCAGCGGATATATTGATGGAAGAAATGAGATATTACAAAAAAGAGCATATGAAAGTGATAATGTTAAATGTTAAGTGTAAGGTTATTGGTGTTGAAGAAATCTCTATCGGATCTTTAAGCTCATCCCTTGCACATCCTCGTGAGATATTTATACCTGCCATTAGAAATTCAAGTGCTAATATAATTCTAACACATAATCATCCCAGCGGGGATCCAACTCCGAGTAAAGATGATGTTGAGATAACAAGAAGAGTTTACGAGGCAGGGAAAATTATAGGTATTGAACTTTACGATCATATTATAATCGGGGATGGAGTTTTTATAAGCCTCAAAGAGAAAAATCTTTTTTAAGCGAATATGGAAGCAAATTTTATACAATACAATCTATTTAAATTGAGGAGGACAATAAAGTTATGTTATTTAATGCTTTTTCTAAAGATATAGCTATAGATTTAGGCACAGCAAATACATTAGTTTTTGTTAGAGGTAAAGGTATTATTATAAGGGAACCGTCGGTTGTAGCAATAAACACTGAAAACAATTCAGTAAAAGCGGTCGGTGAAGAAGCAAAACAAATGATAGGGAGGACACCGGGACATATTGTTGCTATAAGACCAATGAAAAATGGAGTGATTGCTGATTTTCATATTACTCAAAGTATGTTAAAATATTTTATCAGGCAAGCATTAAAAAATACCACCTTTGGTAAACCCAGATTGCTTATCAGTGTACCTTCCGGTATTACAGAAGTAGAAAAACGTGCTGTGGAAGAGGCAGGCATTCAGGCGGGAGCAAAAATAGCAAAATGGATAGAAGAACCTATGGCTGCTGCTATAGGTGCAGGCTTACCCGTGAGTGAACCTACCGGTAGTATGATAATTAACATTGGCGGAGGAACTACGGAAATAGCTGTAATTTCTCTTGGAGGTATAGTAACAAGCAGTTCAATCAGATCAGCCGGGGATAGATTTGATGAGAGCATAGTCTATTATATTAAACGGAACTATAATCTAGCTATAGGTATAAGGACAGCTGAAGAGATTAAGATTAATATAGGTTCGGCTTATCTTAGTGACACGGAAGAATCTATGAAAATAAAAGGAAGGGATTTGGTAAGTGGATTACCAAAGACTTTGACGATAACATCTGCTGAGATACTTGAAGCTTTAAAAGAACCGATCGAAGTAATCATAGACGGAATAAAATCAGTTTTGGAAAAAACACCGCCGGAATTAGCCTCAGATGTTATGGACAGAGGCATAATGGTTTCAGGCGGAGGTGCACTGCTGAAAGGCATAGGAGAATTGATAAAAGAAGAAACCGGTATGCCGATATTAATCGCAGATGTACCTTTAGACTGTGTTGCAATGGGAGCCGGGAAAGCTTTGGAACAATTCGAAAATTTATTTAAAAGGTAACTATGGGGTTGGTGCAAAGTGAAATTGTTTAAAAATAAACCTGTTGTATTTACTGCAATTATTATTGTATTATTAATAATTGCAATTGCTTTTACTTCTAAAGGTAGGACAAGGCCTTCTGCTATCGGTTCCGTTGTAGGCAGTGCCATAACTCCTATACAAAAAATATTTTATAAGACGGGCGAGTTTTTTAGAGGTAGTTTTAGTGCATTGTTTGAACTTAAAGAATTAAGAATCGAAAACGAGGCTTTAGCAAAAGAAGTGGCAAAACTAAGAGAAGAGAATAGGAAGCTTTATCAAATGGCTTTGGAAAATAAAAGATTAAGGGATATTTTAAATTTTGTTGAGGCAAATGAAGAATACAAATATATAGGGGCAGAAATTACCGGGAAAGATCCGGGTAATTGGTTTGACATATTTACAATAAATAAAGGTTTGAAACATGGCATTGAACCAAATGATCCTGTAATTACAGGCGAAGGTCTGGTTGGAAGGATTATAGAAGTCGGGAATAATTATTCTAAAGTAATGTCTATAATAGATGAAAGAAGTTCAATCAGTATTATAGTAAACAGGACTAGGGATACGGGAATTGTTTCCGGTACCGTTAATTCCGAACTGATTGCAATAATGCCTTTAGAATCAGATATTGTGAAAGATGATGATATTATAACCTCCAGTATTAGTACTTTACCTGCAGGTTTATATATTGGTAAAGTAGAAAATGTTGAAAAGATAGAGCGTAAATTACAAAAAGTAGTGACAATAAAAACTTCAGTGGATTTCAAAAGATTAGAAGAGGTGTTTGTTTTAAAAGTTCACAATGAAGCCGATTGAATGGAGGCATGATGTGAGAGTTTTAATATTAGGGATTATAATATTATTGAATTTTATACTTGAGTCCACTGTATTTCAATACACTAGAATATTTGGGGTGAAACCGGATTTTACGATAATGTTAATTGTTTCTTATGCTATTATGAGGGGAAGCATATATGGCGGTTCTATTGGGCTTGTGTCCGGTTTTTTAAATGATTTATTTTATGGTAAATCTTTTGGCGTGAATTCCTTATCATATATGCTTACCGGTTATATAATAGGCCAATCTCAAGAAAATATTTTTAAAGACAGCTTGATACCTTCTGTGTTTTTTAATATCGTTGGCATATTTATATATCAAAACTTGTTTTATTTTATTTCTTATCTGAGTAAAGTAGATATTTCTTATATGTATGTTTTAATAAATATAATAGTTCCCCAAAGTATCTATAACGGAATTTTGGGTGTTATTGTATATAGGTATATCTATATATTAGATGAGAAAAGTTTTATGGATAAAAAAATATATTAATCCAAGGTGTTGCTATGATAAAAAAGTTTTTTAGTGAACGTTTAAATATCATAAAAATAGTAATAGTAATAATTTTTTTACTATTATCTTTTAAATTGGCTGACTTGCAAATTGTTAAAGGTGATTACTATAAAAAAAGGTCGGAAAATGTTAGAACCAGAAATATCAATATTACTGCACCAAGAGGAAATATTGTTGACAGATTTGGCAGGGTATTGGCTACTAATAAACAAAGTTATTCTGTTAATATCGTAAAAGCTGAACTGCCTGATGAAACATTTAATGATATAGCATTAACAGTCATTAACATATTGGAAAAGAACGGAGATAAATATAAAGATGAAATACCTATATTATTAAGACCTATACGTTTTGTTTTTGAAGATGAAGAATTTCAGTGGAAGTCAAGGTATGATATTCCACTTGATGCTGCACCGGATGAAGCTTTTAGAAAACTAAAATCCGATTACGGGATTTCTTATGATACCGTTGATGTGGAAGCCTATTCCATATTGAGCAATGAATTTGAAATTGAATTGCCATTTAAACTTGATGAATTTAAGTATAGTTTTAAAAAAGATGAAATTCGATGGAAAATAAATAACGGTTTTGATGAGGATAATACAGCAGAAGAAGTTTTTAATAAATTTGTAAGTAAGTACAATATTGATATGACAAAATATACACAAGAAGAGGCTAAAAAGATAATTTCAGTAAAATATTTACTTGGCCAAAAAAAATATCCTGCATATGTACCGGTTGAAATTGCAACAAATATTAAAGAAGAAACAAGAGTTATGATCGAAGAGAATAAAGTATTTATTCCCGGAGTTGAAATAATGGATAAGCCTCTGAGAAGATATCCCAAGGATGAATTCCTATGTCATGTATTGGGTTACTTGGGTAGGATAAGCCCCGATCAGGAGGATTTATTTCAAAAAGGATATACACCTGAAGATATGATAGGCAAATCCGGAATTGAGTACTCTATGGAAGAATATCTGAAAGGCACTGACGGTTCAAAACAAATAGAGGTTGATGCAAAAGGCTCTTTGATAGAAACAATTGAAGTTACTGAACCGGTGCCCGGTAATACCATAGTTTTGACAATGGGTTCTAATTTACAACAGACTGCAGAAGAAATATTGGCAAAGACTATTGAAGAGGCGCGTAATAAGAAACCTTTTCCGGAGACTTATTCCGGGGCTGTAGTGGCATTAGATGTTAATACCGGGGCGGTATTGGCGCTAGCCAGTGAACCGAAATTTGACCCGAATTTATTTGCCTCAGGTATTTCAAACGAAGATTGGAAAGCCCTGCAGCCTGCCACAGCGGATAGTTATGCACCAAGACCTTTAATAAATAATGCTATATCCTATCCTTTGCCGCCGGGTTCTACTATGAAATTACTTACGGCTATAGCCGGTTTGACTGAGGATAAAATAAATGAGAAAGAATACATATATTGTAAAGGCAGATATACGACTATACCCGGGATAGCACCATCGGATTCGGGAGGAGCTGTTCATGGACCTACCAATTTGCTTAATGCTATAAAGAAATCGTGCAATTATTATTTTTTTGAGACAGGGAGAAGACTTGGCGGAGAATTGTTTGAAAAACATGCAAGCAAATTGGGTTTCGGTCAATATACAGGCATAGAACTTCCTTACGAATCCAAGGGTATGGTAGAGGGACCTTTGCATAAGCAAAAATTGTATGAAGGATATATAGATAGTTATCTTACTTATACCGTTAAACTTGCCAATGAAGAAGCAAAAGAAAATATTAAGGCTATGATTTATGAAAAACCTTCGGCAGGTCAATCGTCTTATTTGTTTTATAAGGAATTGAGCAAAAGGATAAGAGAATTAGGCGTGATAGAAGATAAAGCAATTGATAAGATTGTATGGTATATTACAGAAAGCAAATTCCGCCCGGGTGATGTTTTAAACGCTGCTATAGGTCAAGGATTAAATAATGTAACAGTATTGCAATTAGCGAATTATGTTGCAACTATAGCAAATGGCGGAACAAGATATAAACCTTATATAGTGGAGAAGGTAATTAGCCACGATGGAAAAATAATTTTTGAAAAAAAACCTGAAATTATAGAAAAGCTGAATGTTTCTCAGAATGATTTGGAAATTATAAGAGAGGGTATGTTTAAAGTTACAAACGAAGTGGGAGGTACTGCGTGGAGCAGTTTCATAGATGCTAAAGTACCCATCAGCGGTAAAACCGGTACAGCAGAAGCAGGTAAATACAGGCCGGATCCGATAAATAATCCTAAACTTTATGCCAAGTATAATGATCATGCTTGGTTTGTAGGTTTTGCACCTTTTGATAAGCCTGAAATTGCCGTCGCCTCAGTAGTATTTCAAGGCGGCTTCGGCGCAGGATCTGCACCTATTGCCCGGGTAATATTAGAGGAATATCTTGCATCGGTACAGATTGGAGATGATATCGTACCTTATAACAAGCTGCTGCCTTAGATTATTTATTTTGCAGTGTCTTAAAAAGAAGGAATTTCAGTATATTTAGAGAATCTATATGAGTAGCTAACTTCGGGAGGGTTATACATATGGTTAAAAATGAAATAGTGTTCAAAGGAACCAAAGAAGGATTGCATGTTGTATTAAGAGGAGATTTAAGTTTTGCAGAAATTAAGGACATGCTTGAGAAAAAAATTAAACCCTCAAAAAGGTTTTTTGAAGGGGCAAAGATTATTGGGTTTAGCGGTAGAAATATCCTGGAAGAAGAATATTTTGAATTAAAAAGTATTGTCGAAGATCAATATGGCATGGAGGTAATAGGGATTTATAATGATCTGAATATTAACAGTTTATATGATGTAGAAGAAAAAGCTAAGAGATATTATGAAAATGAAGAAGAAAGACAAGATGTCGAAGGCAAAGGACTTTTTATAAGGAGTACAATCAGGTCAGGGCAGTTTATAAAGCACAGCGGTAATATTGTTATTATGGGGGATGTTAATCCGGGTGCTTATCTAGAGGCAAAAGATAGCATTATGGTGATGGGTATAATGAGGGGAACAGCTCATGCCGGCTCAGCTGGTAATTATGACAGCTATATAGCAGCATTTAGATTAGAGCCGATGCAGCTTCGCATTGGTGATATAATAGCCAGATCTCCCGACGGAATGCCATATAAATCCGGTATTCCTGAAATCGCGCTTGTTAAACGCGGAATGATAATTGTTGAACCGTATTAATACTAAAGTTGAAGCAGGTTAAAAATCTATAAATAGTTTAAAAGCATATATGCATTGGAGGTAGAATCATGGGAGAAGTGATAGTAATAACTTCAGGTAAAGGCGGAGTAGGGAAGACAACGACAACGGCAAACATTGGCACCGGATTGGCTTTAGAGGGTAAAAGTGTAGTGCTGTTAGATGCGGATATCGGTTTGCGAAATCTTGATGTTGTAATGGGTTTGGAAAACAGAATCGTGTACGATTTAGTGGATGTAGTGGAAAAAACATGTAGATTGAAGCAGGGACTTATAAAAGATAAACGATTTCCAAACCTTTTTCTTATGCCTGCAGCTCAGACAAAGGATAAATCTGCTGTAACACCGGAACAAATGATGGAGCTAACGAAAAATCTGGCGGAAGAATTTGATTATGTTTTAGTAGATTCTCCGGCCGGGATAGAACAGGGATTCAAAAATGCTATTGCAGGGGCAAGTAGGTCCATTGTTGTTACAACACCTGAAGTTTCCGCAGTTAGAGACGCTGATAGGATAATAGGGTTGCTTGAAGCTAATGACTTGAAAAACCCCCAATTGTTAATCAATAGGATAAAATTGGAGATGGTTAAAAGAGGGGATATGATGAATATTGATGATATAGTCGATATATTAGCAATAGATTTGTTAGGTGTGGTGCCTGACGATGAACAGATAGTTATTTCAACCAATCGTGGGGAACCTGCAATAGTTGATGGTAGATCTTTAGCGGGGCAAGCATATAAAAATATAGTTAAAAGGATTTTAGGCGATAATTTACCTTTTATGAGTCTTGATACAGACGAAGGACTGATAGCCAAGATAGCGCGTGTTTTCGGTTTTGTTAAGAAATAGGAGGGGCTGATATGGAATTGTTTAAATTTTTCGGAAGATCGGGTGGAGGAAGTAAAGATATTGCTAAAGATAGGTTGCAGCTTCTTTTGATTCATGATAGAGCCAATGTATCTCCACAATTTTTGGAAATGATGAGGGGCGATTTAATTGATGTAATATCTGATTATATTGAGATTGATGAATCCGGTTTAGATATTAAACTTACCAGGACTAAAAGAGAAAGGGATGGAGCTACGGTGCCTGCACTGGTAGCGAATATACCTATACGAAAGATGAAAGAAAAAATAAGATAGTTGTCATAATTATTCTCTGTTATCCATATATTTTAAGAGGAAAAGCAACGGAGGAGATATATATGGACAACAGAGAAGGCCAGTCTAAAATTACATATTTAAAAGAATATAGAAAGCTCGGAAATATATTTGGTAATAAACCATTTGCAAGAGAAAAAACTCCCGCAGATAAATTTTTATATCAAACATTTATTGCTATTGCTATTCTTTCTATTGTTTTGTTTATTAATACCATTAATTTTGGTATAACCAAAATTATCACACGGAATATAAAAAATGCACTAAATTGGGAAATAGAATTTGGAAGCATAGATAAAGTAATAAATGCTTTTAAAACTTCAAAACCGGATATTGATATTGATGATTTGACAGTTGTTAGCGAAGCAACAAATATGAATATAACCGAGTTTATTTTACCCTTAGAAGGAGAAATTACTTCACTATACGGTGAAAGAATACACCCTGTATTTAACACTGTTAAACAGCATAACGGTATAGATATAGACGGGAATTACGGAGATGAAATAAAGTCATCTATAGATGGTACCGTTGTTGAAATTGGGGAAGATAACGAGCTGGGTAAGTATGTAAAAATAAATAAAGGAGTGTATGATACTCTATATGCGCATTGCTCAAAAATCAGTGTAAAAGAAGGCCAAAAAGTGAAACAAGGTGATAAAATTGCGGAAGTCGGTGATACCGGATATTCATCCGCTCCCCATTTACATTTTGAAATACGGGTTGAGGGTAAAGCTATTAACCCTTTGGAAATGATTGAATAATAGAATAAAACCGGGGGGTTAAAATAGTGAGGATAAAAATAAATATATCTTTTATCCTTTTTTTATTTGTTAGCTTTTTTTTTGGTTATATAAAGATAGCATCTATTATTCTCATATCTATCTTAATCCATGAACTAGGACACGGTATTATGGCGAAAGTATTAAGAATTAAAGTTATAGAGATTCAACTTTTTCCTTTCGGGGCGATAGCCATTATGGAGAATATCACAAAATACGGCGGTATAGAAGAATTAGCTGTTGCTTCTGCCGGGCCTATTACAAGCCTTATAATTGCGTTACTGTCTTTTTATTTTAAAGGAATTTTCAATGAATTAATATTTAAATATAATTTAGCTCTTTTTTTATTTAACTTAATCCCTGTTTTGCCTTTAGATGGGGGTAGGATTTTTAGAAATATTCTTTTGTTGCGAACCAGCTATAAAAAAGCGACAAAAATTTTAACTACTTTTGGTAAAATTCTGGCTATATTAATCATATTGTTTAATACATATTTATTAACGGTTGGAGTAATAACAATAACATATATAATTACCGGGATTTTCATTTTCATTGGGGCAACAAAAGAAGAAAAAAATTGTTCTTATATTTACTTACTTAGCAGAAATAATAGAAAAAAGAAAATATTAAAAAGAAAAGGACGAGGGATAAGAGTATTATCAGTATCCAAAGCAACATATTTAAAAAGTATTATAGAACAATTCAGCCCTTTGAATGTATGTATAATCAGAGTTTTAGATGCAAGGGGAGGAATAATAAAAGAATTTAGTGAAGCAGATATTATAGACGGATTTTTAGCAAAAGGTTATTATTGCAAGATATATGATATTTTTTAAAATAGTTTTATTTATAGACATTTATGGATAACTCTTTTAGAATAAATATAGGAAGATATGCAGCGGCATATATCATTTGATTCGATTGCTGAGTTAACCCATACCGTCATTTTAAAGGAGCATAGGGGCGAAGAATTTTCCCATCGAAGCATAAGACTCTTCGCTGTCGCTCAGAGTGACAATTTCGGGAGGTGCCATTCTAAGGCCCCTTTTATACCTGTCATTCTGATACTCCTTTTATAGCTATCATCCTGAGGTCCCTTTTACAGTTGTCATCCTGAGGCTCCTTTTACAGTTGTCATCCTGAGGCTTTAGCCGAAGGATCTTGACCCCAAAGAGATGACCCAATAATGCAGGAGCGGTCTGTGACCCTCCGTGATAGCCGAAGGATTTTTAAAAGTATAATAGTTGGAATGTGGAATAGCGGAAAGAGAACAGAAGGAGGCACAAATTTTGGATAGTAAAACAAAAGAATATTTGTTTGATAAATTACTTTATAAAGTTGAAAAACCGGGAAGATATATAGGCAATGAGTGGAACAGTGTTAGCAAAAGCTTGGAAAATATAAAGATCAGGTTTGCTTTTTGTTTCCCCGATGTATATGAAATAGGTATGTCTCATTTAGGCATGAAGATTCTATATCATTTACTTAATGAACAAAAAGATATATATTGCGAAAGGGTTTTTGCACCGTGGGCTGATATGGAAACAATAATGAGAAAAGAAAACATAAAATTATTTGCTTTAGAAAGTAAAGATTATATAGATACATTTGATTTTTTAGGTTTTACTTTACAGTATGAAATGAGCTACACTAATATAGTAAACATGTTAGATATGGCCGGCGTACCTATATTATCAAAAGAAAGAGGAGAAGGCTTACCTTTTGTTATTGCAGGAGGTCCATGTGCTTATAATCCCGAGCCTTTAAGCGATATAATAGATTTTTTTATTTTAGGAGACGGAGAAGAGATTATACTTGAGGTCATGGACATATACAGGCAATGGAAAGACAGCAGAAAAGGGAGAATAGATTTTCTTAAATCATTAGTGGGAGTACAAGGAGTTTATGTTCCTTCTTTTTATAAAGTAAACTACAATGAAGATAATACAATAGAAAGCATCAAACCGATAATAGAAGGAATACCTGAAAAAGTAAAAAAGAGAATACTAAAAGACCTTTCCGGTTCATTTTATCCGGAAAAACTAATAGTTCCATTAATTGAAATAGTACACGATAGGGTGATTTTAGAGATTTTTAGGGGTTGCACCAGAGGATGCAGGTTTTGTCAAGCTGGAATGATTTATAGGCCTGTCAGGGAACGTTCAGTTGAAGAGTTGTTATGTACAGCGCAAAAGCTTCTGGATAGTACCGGTTATGATGAAATTTCTTTGTCTTCGCTGTCGACAGGTGATTATTCAAATCTCGTTGAATTGGTAGAAGGTTTATTAAGAAGGTATGAAAAAGACAAAGTAGGTCTATCGCTGCCTTCTTTGAGAATAGATTCATTGACATTGAAGATTTTAGAAGATGTGCAAAAAGTAAGAAAACCCGGATTAACCTTTGCACCTGAAGCCGGAACCCAAAGGCTCAGAGATGTTATAAATAAAAACGTTACTGAAGAAGACCTTATGGATTCTGTTAATGCCGCTTTTGATTTAGGATATAATACTATTAAGCTCTATTTTATGATAGGACTTCCTACAGAGACTATGGAAGATATAGAAGGAATAGCGGAGATAAGTCATAAAGTGTTAAACAGTTATTATAAACTGTCTAAAGGAAAAAAAAGAAAAGGAATCAGTTTGACTGTAAGTGCTTCATCTTTTGTGCCTAAGCCTTTTACCCCTTTTCAATGGGAATCCCAAGATACGGTAGAATTATTGAAAAAAAAGCAAAGGTATTTACAAAAGCTAATTAAGAGAAGAAGTTTGAAATTTAATTGGCATGAACCTTATTTGAGTCATCTTGAGGCAGTATTTGCAAGAGGTGACAGGAGGCTGGGGAAGGTTTTAATCAAAGCTTGGGAGCTTGGTTGTAAATTCGATAGTTGGGAGCAGCATTTTAAAGCAAATTTATGGGCGGAAGCTTTTAGGCAATGTGATATAAATCCTGACTTCTATGCAACTAGAAAAAGAAGAATAGAAGAAAAATTACCGTGGGATCATATAGACATAGGTGTTACTAAAGAATACTTAAAAAAGGAAAATGAAAAGGCTTTTAAAGGAGAAATTACAGAAGATTGCAGGTCTAATTGTATAAATTGCGGTATAAATGTTTTTGAGAAAGGTGTAAAGTGTAATTGATAAAAATAAGAATGAAATTTAAAAAAGAAAGAAAGGCTGTATTTATATCTCATCTGGACTTAATGAGAACATTTCAAAGGGCAATAAGAAGAGCAAAGTTGCCAATAGTTTATTCCGGTGGATTTAATCCCCGTCCTGAAATGTCTTTTGGACAAGCATTAGGTTTGGGGATAGAAAGTATTGGCGAATATTTAGATATTATTATATATAACGATATGGATTTGTTTGCAATAAAAGATAATCTGAATAATAATTTGCCTGATGGGATAGAGGTTATTGATATAGCATTGTTAAAAGAAAAGGCTAAAAGTGCAATGTCTATTGTAAGTCATTGCAAATATCTATTGAACTTTAGACTTAACTTCAAAGATATTGGAGGTATTGAGATAATTAAAAATGGTTTTGGTGGTTTTATAAATCAAACAAATATCTATATCGATAAAGAGCAAGTCAAAAAGAAAAAGGTAGTCAGTGTGGATATAAAACCGATGATAAAACAGATTGAGTTATCTTTAATTGATAAAGATTTGCAGATAGAATGTATAGTTTCGTGCGGAAGCGCCGCCAACCTGAAGCCGGAACTTATCATTAAGGCTTTTGAGGACTATTTAGGAATAAATATATCAGATTATAAAATAAAAAAAATTGAACTTTTTACAGAAGAGGATAATGATTTGATTCCATTGATTGCAGTTGACACTATTTAAATTTTCGGTATTGAGGAAAGGGGTGAGATGAATAAAAAAGATAATAATTGATGCAAGCTTTGGGCAAATAAGGACTGCTTTATTAGAAGACGGTGAGTTAACTGAAATACATTTGGAAGGACAAGAAGGGCGCAGCATAGTAGGAAGTATTTATAAAGGTAGAACAGAGAACGTGTTGCAAGGAATGCAAGCTGCTTTTGTTGATTTAGGTGTTGAACGTAACGCATTTTTATATATAAAAGATGTACTGCCGAATTTTTTTAGCTTAGAAGACGAAGAAACTGTAGAACCTGATTGTTCATATGATATTTGTGATTTACTTAAATCAGGACAGGAAATATTAGTTCAGGTCGTTAAAGATCCTATTGATAGTAAAGGAGCTAGGATTACAACTCATATAACTCTTCCCGGGAGATATACCGTTCTAATGCCGACTGTTGATTATATCGGCATTTCCAGAAGAATAGAAAATGAAGAAGAAAGAAACAGATTGAAGGAAATGGCAGAATCCGTTAAACCTGATAATATGGGTATAATAGTAAGAACTGTTGCAGAAAATTGCAGCATTGAGGAGCTTGAAACAGATATAAAGCTCTTAATGGGTTTATGGCAGGATATACTGGGAAAATCTTATCAAGTATCGGCACCGAAACTTGTGCATAAGGATATGGATTTATTTTATAGGACTTTAAGAGATATGTTTACCTATGATATTGAAAAACTAATTGTAAATGAAAAGGATTTTTATAATAGGGCCTTAGAAATAATAAGTAAGATTGCACCTTCTTTAGCAGATAGGATTGAATATTTTAATAAAAGTTATGATATATTCGGTTATTATAATATAGATGAGGAATTGGAAAAGCTTTTAGGTAAGAGAATTTGGTTAAAGAACGGTGGATATATTGTTATAGAACAGACAGAGGCGCTTACAGTTGTTGATGTAAATACAGGTAAGTATATAGGCGGGAAAAATTTAAAAGAGACAGCATTAAAGACTAATATTGAGGCGGCAAGGGAAATAGCAAGTCAGTTGAGGTTAAGAGATATAGGCGGCATCATAATTATTGATTTTATAGACATGGAAGAAGAAGATCACCAAAACCTTGTTATAGAAGTAATGAAAAAGGCTTTAAAAAACGATAGAAGCAAATCCTGTATATGGGGGATAACACACCTTGGTTTATTGGAAATGACGAGGAAAAAAGTAGTTCCTTCAAAGGAAGATAAAATGCTATCACCCTGCCCCTATTGTATTGGTACGGGAAAAATAATTTCACCTGAAACAATGATTAAGTTAATAGAGAAAGACTTAAAAAAATTACTTTTGCATGAAAAAGGTACAAAAAATATTAAGATTGAAGTCCATCCGGAAATAAAGAAAGATCTAGTCGGGTATTTAAAATATATTGATATAGTGGCAAAGAGTAAATCAGCAAATGTAAGTATATCATCAAATAATTCATTGCAAAAAGACAAATATAATATAGTGTTAAGAAAGTAGTTTCAGATGATTTAAGAGCAGTGGTTTAATTTTAAAATTTGGCTGGTAGCTGTTGGCCAATTTTTGGCTTGCTACTAATGCAGCTTATTATATTTGCTACGATTACTGAGTTCCAAGGCTAATAATCTGTAAGCTTGTTACGGGTTGCGCCAAAACTCGCTTTGCTCAAACAGTTGACGCAACTATTCCTCCACTGCGCTAACAGATTCTAAGCCTTTCCACAACGTAATCTTAATCAAATATTAATAATCTACAGTAAAGAGATATAAAATCAGATAATATTTGAACAATACGGTATGGAGCTATAGCTAAAAGAAAATTTAAAAATCAAGTGATTGACAAGGCCGGTAGCCTATGATAAAATTGTCGTGTTATAGGCATATCCGCTCGGAACGGGTTTAAAATTGTTACCTAGTTTTCGGCGAGACTTATTAAATAGGAGGTGCAATGCCTAATGTATGCAATTATTAAAACAGGCGGGAAACAGTTTAGAGTCAGCGAAGGTGATACAATAAGAGTTGAAAAGCTTCCACTGGAAGAAGGAGACATAGTATCATTTGATGAAGTGCTTATGGTTGAAAATTCAGGAGATATTAAAGTTGGTTCTCCCAATTTGGAAGGTGTTACTGTTGACGGTACGGTATTAAAACAAGGCAAGGCGAGAAAAATTATCGTTTTTAAGTTTAAGCCTAAAAAGAATTACAGAAGAAAGCAGGGACATAGGCAGCCTTTTACTCAGATAAGAATTGATAAAATCAATGCATAATGATATGATTAAAGTTGTAATTATTAGAAGCATTGATAGTTTTGTTAAAAACTTTACAGTAGAAGGCCATTCTGATTATGCTGAATATGGCAGTGATATTGTATGCAGTGCTGTATCAGTATTAACTCAGACAACAATTATAGGCCTTAAAAATGTTGCAGGTATAAATATTAAATATGTTATGAGAGATGGACTAATAGACTGTGAAATTCCAATAATTGATGAAAAAGAAAAAGTAATTAAGACTAATGCAATACTTGATACAATGGTTTTAGGGTTAATGAATATTAAAAAAAATTATTCGGCTTATATTGATGTTGTCATTAAAGGGGAGGTGTAATTATGTTTAATATAAATCTTCAATTATTTGCTTCTAAAAAAGGTGTTGGAAGTTCAAAGAACGGAAGGGACAGTGCGTCTCAAAGATTAGGTGTCAAAAGGGGAGACGGCCAGTTTGTTAATTCAGGAAGTATATTGGTAAGACAAAGAGGTACTAAAATACATCCCGGTATTAACGTTAAAAGAGGCAGGGATGATACTTTATTTGCTATTTCCGGAGGCATTGTCAAGTTTGAGAAAAAAGGAAGAGATAAGAGGCAGGTAAGTGTTTATCCTGTGGCGTAGAA
>CAYXUX010000002.1:14676-65410 GCA_964468275.1 uncultured Clostridiaceae bacterium | reverse complement strand
ATTATAACATAATAAACAAAAAACCACATGAATTTTTGCAGATGTCAGACACAAAGTACAGCCATCAGTTTATTGTAGGAACGATTTTAATAGCCGCAGCAAAGATACCGCGGTTACATATTATCTGATCACCAGCCCTACCTTTTCCTGCATCTTTTTTAAAGTTTTACTTGCAACATAATTTGCTTTTTCCGCACTATAGTTATATATTTTCTGCAAATAACTTTTATCTTTTAGGATTTCTTTCACCCGGTCTTGAACCGGTTTCAATTCTTCTATCAAAGCCTGAGCTACATCTTCTTTAAATTGTGCATATCCAACACCTTCATAATCTTTTTCTATATCTTTATAACTTTTGCCGGTTATGGCACTTAAAATATTAATCAAATTACTAATGCCCGGCTGCTCATCAGAATATCTTACCATACCTATATCATCTGTAACAGCTCTATTTATTCTTCTCCTTATAATATCAGGCGAATCCAGTATTAATATATAGGCATTTGGATTATCTATTGATTTAGACATTTTCTTATCAGGGTTTTGCAAATCCATAATTCTAGCACCGCTGTCAGCAATATATGCTTCCGGCACGACAAAGGTTTTCCCATATAGATTATTAAACCTTATTGCAAGGTCACGAACCAATTCCACATGTTGTTTTTGATCATTCCCAACTGGAACAACATTTGTATCGTAAAGAAGTATATCTGCCGCCATCAATATAGGATAAGTGAAAAGTCCCGCGCTTACACTTTCCCCTTCTTTCTGTGATTTATCTTTATATTGTGTCATCCTGCTAAGCTCACCGATATAACAATAGCAATTTAGCAGCCATGAAGCTTCACAATGTGCCGGCACATGTGACTGGATAAATAAAGTATTTTTATCAGGATCAAGACCTGAGGCTATATAAATAGCCAGATTTTTTAATGTTCTTTCTTTCAATTCTTTGGGATCTTGTCTTATTGTAATAGCATGCAGATCAACAACACAATAATATGCATAAAAATCTTTTTGTAGGCTCACCCAGTTTTTTATAGCTCCTAAATAGTTGCCTATAGTCAGATCTCCTGAAGGCTGAATGCCACTAAATGAAATTTTCTTGTCTTTCCTTTCCAATTAAAACACCTCCATATATTATTATAACTAAATAAACCCTATAGAAATCCTATAGGGCGATTATACGCGGTACCACCTAATTTTTTGAAGCTTTTAGCTCCGTCTCGTTATAAATACTTCATCTAAACAAGATTCATCATATCCTGCTTCTATAACGGGAAACCACCGTTAATGGCTACTATTATTTCACCATAATTCTCAAGGGTCCATTCAGTTCAATCATAATTACCGCATTTTCACCTATTGCGACTCTCTTTAAATCTGTATTTGAATTTACTTGCTCCCTATCAACGAATTTTAAATATATCAATTAATTTATATACTATGATTATTTATATGCTTTGTCAACATCCTTTGCCAATATTTTTTAATAGCTTTTTATCCTTTCCTTACAGTTCGACATTTAACGCCTTGCCATTCATTCTTAAAACACCCTGCAATTCATCCTTGGATAATAAGCTTACTTTATTTATATGATCGGCAATTCTTTCAAAATGGCTTACAATATCAAGAAAAACAACTCCGGACTCTATATAGCATCTACCTTCTTCCAGTCTTTTTATGTGTGATTTCTCAAGTTTTTTACACATCTCATCTACCTTATCTTCCAGCTCCGAGGTAGATTTAATCAATTCCGTCTTATTCTCTTTTAATGTAACTATAGTATTATCATACATCCATAGAACTAATTCTTTTAAATGCTTTATTTCATCCATAGCGGCATCGGAAAAGATAAGATTCTTATCTATTTTAGTACTTATCAGCTTCGCCAAATCTATTGTGTGATCCCCTATCCTCTCTATGTTATTAATGCTATTTATCATAGCAGGCACCATAATAGAACCGGCATCTGATAATGGCCTTTTTGAAATTTCAATCATATACATTGTTATATCCTTTTGTAAAAGGTTAATAGTATCTTCATCCTTATACACCAAATCAAATTTCTTTACATCATTATCAAAAAATACTTCCATTACATTAAATACCATTGACCTGCCAATTTCAGCGCCCCTTATAATTTCTGAAATAGAAGCCTGAAATGCCGCCGAAGGTGTGTCCAAGAGTAATTTATCCAAATATACTGTATGGGTTTCATGATCTAAGCCTTTGCCTTTTATGATAGTTTCTAAGAATTTCACGTAATGTTTGGTAAGAGGAAGAAATAACAAAGCGGTAAAAAGGTTAAAAAAAGTATGGGAATTTGCTATTTGTGAACCAATGTCACTGCCGGGCTGCAAATATGTAGTAATGAACTCTATTGTTTGGGAGAAATATGGTAGTACCAAAACTACCGTTAAGACTCCCACACTGTTAAATATCGTATGTGCCCATGCAGTCCTTCTTGCATTAATAGACCCGCTTAAACTTGCGAGTTGCGCGGTAACACATGTTCCAATATTATCACCAAGCATTATACATATGGCGGATTCCAAATTAATCAAACCTGCTTGTCCCAATACTATAACTAAACCCACGGTGGCTGCGCTGCTGTGAACAATAGCAGTAACAATTAAACCTAAAGCTATACCTATAATAGGTATTGAAGCGTAATTTTCAAAGAAAAATTTAAGTGATTCATTCCCTTTCATAAAAGGTATACCCTGATTGAGTATTTTCAGACCCAAAAACATAATACCAAAGCCCATAAATGCGTCGCCGATACCTTTTGTCACCTTATTCTTTGCAAAATGATTTATACCAAAACCCAGCCCAATCACAGGCAATGCTATTTCCGTAAGTTTGAAATTAAAACTGAAAGCCATTAATTGAGCTGTAATCGTTGTTCCTATATTCGCCCCGTAAATTACGCCAACAGCTTGCGGCAATTTTATCAATCCGGCATTTACAAAGCCGACTGTTAGCACTGTTATCGCAGTACTGCTTTGTACTAGAGCCGTTAAAAAGGTCCCAACCAGAAAAGCACTCCATACCCTATCTGTCAAAATTGACAACATTTTTCTCATCATTTCACCGGATGCTTTTTCAAGGCCATCACCCATCATGTCTACGCCATACATTAACAAAGCGGTTCCGCCTATTACTCCAAAAATTAGCTCTTGCATATATTCCCCCATAAGTATAAAAATTTAAAATGCCAACTCCAGCTTAAAAAATACTAATCTAATTTTAACACATCAAATTATATCTTTCTACAAAAAAAGAATAATCAGAATAGTAAATTCATTGTTCTGTTATTGTTCATACCTTAGCTATTTTTGATAATCGACTTGTTATATTTGCTACGATTGCTGAGTCCCCTCTTTCACCCACAACGCAATCTTAATCAAATTGATATTGCGAATTGACTATAGCAATAAATATATTGGCTATGCAAAGCTTTGGGAACGTTAAAGCTAAAAGCCTTCTGTAAAACAAAGTTTTTTCACTCAAATCTTTAATATCTATATTGTAAATAGCCGCAAACTTACTATCAAATATTACTTTTTTTATTTTTTCCGTTAAACCTGATTCTTCGTCTGTTAATATGTTTTCATAAATATATTTAGAAAAATATGAAAACTCTATATCTTCTTTTTTCATTTCATAATGTTTAATAATTTTATTAATTATTCCTTCCAATGAATAATGTGTTATTCTTTCTATTTCTAATACTTCCGCAGTTATTTCCGCTGCGGCAACAATAAACTCCGTATAACTTTTTATTTTTTTGTTTCCGGAATATTTTTTTATTGTCCTGATCAATTTATAAATTAAAAATTTATTCTGAGGAACAGACCTTTTATCCCAATCTATTCCTAAAAACTTATAAACTAATTTCAATTCGACAAGATCAAACTTAATTTTACTTTGAACATCTGTAAAATAGTAATTTTTCCCCTTATATATATCAAAGATTTTCATAGTATCATAATAACCGATTTTAATGTTCTTCTTAACGAGTTCAGGGTTAAACTCCAAATTGTGACCTAAATCTTCCGAATTTTTAATTTGTATAATATTCAAGCTATCATCTTTCACTTTTTTTACAATCCCAAAACCGGAAACGTCAACAGAAATTATATCACGAATTGATTTTTCAACCATAAGAGATACGGGTAAATTATCATAAAAAGCCCCGTCTAAAAATCTTATACCATCTATTTCCAAAGGCTGAAAAACAGGTAATGCCGCACTGGCTAACAAATAGTCTACCATTTTCCCCTTTGGCACATCTTCCTTAAAAACTATTATAGGTTTTAAATCAGTTAAGGAGAAAGTAACAAAACCAAATGCAACTTTTGATTTTCTTATTTTTTCTTCATCAATGTTTTCTTTTAGGAGTCTTCTTAAAGGTGTGATATCCAAACCGCCTGATTGAATTGCCGATTTTATAATAAAAGCTATACCGTCTGTTTTTTCTTTTCCATCAAGCTTTGTTATTTCTTCATTTATTCTAATTACAGAATCAATTGAAATATTTATCCACAAATCATATGCCTTATCATAATCTCCTTGGACAATCATTGCTCCATTCAAAGCGCCTACCGAAGTGCCTGCCACTGCAATTATTTGTGTTTTAAGCTCTATGAGTGCTTTCCATACTCCTATCTCGTAGGAACCTCTTGCACCTCCCCCTCCCAGTACTAAGCCGTATTTTTTCATGCATCATACCCCCTATAATGCCGTACTTTTTGTAACAACTCTAAAAGTATACCTGTTTATCTTATTTTACTTTATTATTGGCTTGTTTTTAAGCAATAATTAAAAAAAAGTTCAATTCCGAACTCCATAAAATTCAAATTTGAACCTTTTAACTTCAAATTATTCATTGTTTCAATCAACTGCAGCTATTTGCTGCATTATTTGGATTAAAAACCACAACCTTATTTTTTCTCTCTTTTGCTTTATATAGAGCACTATCAGCTAAACACACTATTTCTTCCAGGCTTGTATTACCATCTGTTACTGCAACACCAATGCTGATTGTTATAGGCGGTTTAAAACTTTGGTTTTCAACCGTCTTTCTTAGTCTTTCTGCTACGGCACCGGAAGCATTCAAATCTTTCTCATGAAGTAAGATCACAAATTCTTCACCGCCCCATCTGGATACTATATCTGTTTCCCTTATTTCAGCTTTAAGTATTTTAGCAAATTTCACAAGGACAATATCACCGTATTTATGACCGTAAGTATCGTTTACCGTTTTAAAATCATCAATATCTATGAATAAAAGGCTAATAGAAGAATCATATCTTCTTGCTCTTTTAAGCTCTATATCAAGCAATTCTGAAAAATATCTGCGATTAAACAAACCTGTTAAAGAATCTTTATAAGATAATTCTTTGTATCTTTCAATTCTAACACCAAATAAATACCATATTATAGAATTCATAATGACTAATAAAGCACATTTATAGTTATTGTGACTTAAAAAGGCATATTTATTAATAACGTTACATAAGAACGATAATATAAAACCTATGCACCCCAAAATAACCGGCATAGGTTTGAATATAAAATATTTTTTCATGTTGCCCCCAAATACCAAAACTGCTAAACCTATGTGTTATATATAGTGTTTAAAATTATCTAACAATATCGCTAAAGTTTTTAGCTTTATTACAAGAATTATAGCATATATAAATACCTTTTACTATAATCAAATAACGACAGTATTCTACAAATCAGACGATTGGTTATTGCTCGTACCTCTTTCACCCAAAAACCCCTGCTAATAGCAGGGGTTTTGTTATTCTTTTTTCCATTTAAGAATTAAATTCCTAGCCGCCTTCACTTCATCTATTCTTCTTACCGGCGTATTATGAGGTGCTTCTTTTAGAATATCCGGATTTTCTTTTGCTTCCTTGGCAATTTCAATCATAGCATCAATAAAACCGTCGAGAGTTTCTATGCTTTCTGTTTCCGTAGGTTCAACCATTATTGCATTATCTATTATAAGTGGAAAATATACTGTAGGCGGATGATATCCATAATCTAAAAGTCTTTTAGCCACATCTAAAGTTGCAATATCATGGATGTTGTCTTTTAATCCTCCCAATACAAACTCATGCATGCATATTTGTTCAATTGGAAGATTATAATCATCTTTCAACTTATTCATCATATAATTTGCATTTAGCACCGCTTTTTGGCTTGCTTCCTTTAATCCTTTTGCCCCCATTGAAAGAATATAAGCATAAGACTTTATCATAACATCAAAATGTCCGTAAAAGTTTTTCATTTTACCAATAGAATTTGGTTTATCATAATTTAAGTAATACTTATCTCCGTTCTTTTCTACTGTTGGAACAGGCAAGAATTCCACAAGCTCTTTTTTAACTCCCACAGGCCCGCTTCCGGGACCGCCACCACCGTGAGGTGTTGAAAAGGTCTTGTGAAGATTATAATGCATAACATCAAAACCCATATCACCTGGTCTGGAAATACCCATGATAGCATTCATATTTGCGCCATCATAATATAAAAGTCCTCCGGCTTCATGAACCAAATCAGCAATCTTTTTAATGTTTGATTCAAATAAGCCAAGAGTACTGGGATTTGTCAGCATTAAACCGGCTATCTCATCACTGAGCACCGATTTTAGACTTTCCAAATCCACAGCCCCCATTTTATCCGACTTAACTTCAACTATATCAAAACCGGCAACAGCGGCAGTGGCAGGATTAGTACCGTGCGCAGAATCCGGAACGATTATTTTAGTTCGCTTAAAATCTTTATTTTTATCATGATATGCTTTAATTATCATAAGCCCGGTCAATTCACCATGGGCACCTGCGGCCGGCTGTAAAGTCATTTTCTCCATCCCTGCTATTTCCGACAACATGCTATCCAGCTCATACATAAGTCTTAAAGCTCCCTGAACCGTTTCTTCAGATTGATTTGGATGAATTCCGGACAAACTGCTTAACTCTGACATATCTTCATTTATTTTTGGATTATACTTCATTGTGCAAGACCCCAAAGGATAAAATCCTGTATCCACTCCGTAGTTCTTATTTGATAAAAGTGTGTAATGTCTTATAACATCTACTTCACTAACTTCAGGTAAATCAATTTCTCTATCGGATAATAATTCTTTGGGTATTATGCTTTCTATTGAGATACCTTCTATATCAGATTTGGGTAAGCTATATGCGAATCTGCCTTCCCTGGAAACTTCAAATATCAGTTTATTATAGCCCTTCATTATAACACCTCCAATGCAGAGGATAATTCATCGATTTCTTTTTTAGTCCTTTTTTCCGTTACGCAAAGCAAGAAATTTTTATCCATATTTTCATAATCTTTGCTCAAATCATAACCGCCAAGTATATTGTGTTTCAACAGCTCTTTATTTAAATCTGAAACATCATTATTCCCCACCAAAGCAAATTCTTTGAAAAATGGTTTATCAAAAGCTAATTTATACTTACCCGTTTCAATAATTTTATTAGCCGCGTAATGTGATTTTTGTGCGCATTGCATGGCAACTTCTTTAATACCTTTCTTACCCATTGTAACCATATAAATGGATGCTATTAAGGCATTTAATGCTTGATTGGAGCAAATATTGGATGTAGCTTTATATCTTCTTATATGTTGTTCTCTAGCTTGGAGGGTTAAGACAAATGCTCTTTTGCCATCGGCATCAACTGATTGACCTACAATCCTGCCGGGCATTTTCCTAACTAATTTTGAATTTGCAGCCATAAAACCTAAATATGCCCCGCCATAATTTAAGCTGTTTCCAAGTGGTTGACCATCACCTACAGCAATATCAACACCTAGTTCTCCGGGAGTTTTTAAAAGTCCTAAAGAAATTGGATCCACATAGCTTATCAATAAGGATTTGTTGCTATGTATTAATCTTTCTATTTCCTCAAATTCCTCAATTATACCAAAAAAATTAGGATTTTGAAGTATTAATGCAGCCGTGTCTTTATCCATTGCATCTTTTAGTATATCTATATCAATTACACCATCAGCCATCTTTATTTCTTTTACATTTATTTTTCTGAATCCCATATATGTCTTAATCACTTTTCTGACTTCAGGCGATAAAGTCTCAGAAACTAATATAGTATTTCTCCTTGTATTATCGACAGCCATTAAAGCCGCCTCGACACTAGCTGTTGCCCCGTCATACACAGAAGCATTGCTGACATCCATATCCGTTAAATTACAAATCATAGTTTGATATTCAAATATTGCTTGTAAAGTTCCTTGACTGATTTCCGGCTGATATGGAGTATATGCAGTATAAAACTCGGATCTTTTCGCTAAATGCCTTATAATAGACGGAATATAATGATCATATGCACCTGCACCGAGAAAGCATGTCAATTCGTTAATGCTTTTATTCTTACTGCCGATCTCCGCAAAATGCTTTTTGATTTCGATCTCTGACATAGCATCTTCAAAATCTAATTCTCTATTAAAAATCAATTCTTTAGGTATAACCGAAAACAGATCATCAATAGATTCTACATTCATGCTTTGAAGCATATTCTTAGAATCAGCCTCAGTATTAGGTATATACCTATGCATGTTATTCCTCCTTTTCACAAAATTCTTTGTATTCCACCTCATCCATTAAATCATCAAGCTCTAATTTATCCAACATTTCTACTACTGCTATCCAATTTTCGTAAGGGTCTTCATTTACTAGTTGTGGGGAATCCTCTAAACTCTCATTAACTTCCACAATTTTACCCGAAATCGGCAGATAAACATCTGACGCCGCTTTAACCGACTCAACAACACTGAATACATCTCCGGCTTCAAATTCCTCATCTAATTCAGGCAACTCAACATATACTATTTCGCCCAAAGCGTGTTGAGCGTAATCCGTGATTCCTACATAGGCTTTTTCTTCTTCCACTTTAACCCACTCATGATCATTTGAGTAGTATAAACCTTCTAAAATTTTCATGCTTTTCTTTCCTCCTCATATTTTAGATGTTATTTATTTAATATATATTTCCCATGTTTTTGATTTTTAGCATTTACTTATTGTGTTTAACTAAAAACTTTTTATTCACCACTGTTGCTTTAGCAATCTTTTTTCTTATTTGTATTTCCAGTTCAGTCTCTAAAGCTGTGTGAGCACCATCAATTAAAGCAAATCCGATATTCTTTTTAAGTGTTGGTGAGTGATAACCTGTTGTTACAATTCCTATTTTCTTTCCATCTTTTAAAACATCGTATCCATGTCTGGGAATACCGTTTCCCACCATTTCAAATGCGACAAGTTTTCTTTTTAAGCCCTCTTCTTTTTGTTTAAGCAAAGACTCTCTCCCTATAAAATCTCCTTTATCAAATTTTATGAAAAAGCCGAGTCCCGCTTCTAAGGGTGTTATGTCTTGTGAAATTTCATTTCCGTACAATGGCATGGAGGCTTCAAATCTCAATGTATCTCTAGCGCCTAAACCTACGGGTTTCAGACCTTCTTCTTCTCCCGCTTCAATTAGCTTTTCCCAAACAATCGGAGCCGCATCATTAGTCAAATAAATTTCAAAACCATCTTCACCTGTATAACCGGTTCTTGATATCATGCTATTAAAACCCGAGACTTCTACATCACGTTTAAGATAAAACGGTTTAATCTCCGAAAGATCTGTGACGGTTAATTTTTGAAGAATTTTTTTGGCATTGGGACCTTGAATAGCCATTTCTGAAACCTCTTTGGAAATATTGATTATTTGGACATTGTAATCCTCTTTGTTTTCTATCATCCATTTATAATCCTTTTCCATATTAGATGCATTTACTACCAGCAGATAATAATCCGACGCATATCTGTACACCAACAAGTCATCTACAACACCGCCATGAGGATAACACATAAAACTGTAAAGTATTTGATTATCTTTCATAGTTTCAAAATTATTTGTAAGCAAATATTGAAGATACTTTAGTGCATCTTCACCCTTCACTTCAATTTCTCCCATATGTGATACATCAAATAAACCTGCGGCATTTCTTACAGCCTCATGTTCTTGGATTAATCCTTCGAATTGTACAGGCATAGCCCAACCGGCATAGTCAACAATTTTACCTCCATACTTTTCATATATAGGAAACAGAGAAGTTTTTTTTAAGTTATCCATATTATACCTCCTTTTTTATTAATTTTAATGTTATGTACTCTGTATAATGTCTCTTTTTATCTTGTATTTATGAAAAGATTTGTAAAAAATAGCTCCCAGTAAATTCTAAAGTTATGGAAGCAGTTAAAACCGTTTCATGATAGTATTGTAATAACTTACTTACCATTCTATTCTATCATTCAAAAATTTTCAAGTTTCGTTAAAAGTTTAACCCGTAGATAACAGGACGCAACCTTGCACAGCATTAATACCGCTGTCTTTTAAAACTTGAAACACTTCTTTACCAAAGGATCCGGGCTGAAACCAAATGTTTTCTATCCCCAGTTCTTTCGCTTCCTCAATAAAGGCTTTACCAATATCGGGTGACACCACCATATTAATTACATCAGGAGTTACCGGTAATTCTGATAACCTTGGATAGCAGATATCGCCTTCTATATCTTTATACTTTGGATTGACCGGGTATACTTCGTAACCTGTGTTTTTCAATCTTTTATATATTTTATTTCCGAATTTTTCTGTATTAATATTAGCTCCGACAACAGCCCAAACCTTTTTTTTAAGCATTTCTTCTTTAGACATAATATTTGCACCTCCTCAATAATATACCAAGGCATGAATTCAATATATCAACTTTATCACAAATGTCGCACAGTATATCATCCTTCGCTATTTATGAGCTTGTTAATCTCCTGGCTATTTTTTGTGCTTCATACATTACTTTTTCCGCATCAATGCTAAGCACTTCTCCCTTTTCCATTATGATTTTACCATCAACTATAACTGTCTCCACATCACTTGAGTTGCTTGAATAAACAATAGAAGATTTTATATTATATTTAGGATAATAGCGAGGTTTATTTATATCAAAAATGATTATATCTGCTGCATATCCTTTTTTGAGCATGCCTGTGTCCGTAAACCCCAATGCTTTTGCACCATTTATTGTTGCAATTTTTATAGCTTCGTCTGCATTTATCACAGTTGGATCCTCCAAAATACATTTTTGTAAATACGATGCAAACCTCATCTCCTTTAACATATCCAAATTATTATTACTGGATGCCCCGTCTGTACCTAAAGCAACATTAATTCCTATATCAATCATTTTGTTTATAGGGGCAATTCCACTGCCAAGTTTCATATTGCTGCTGGGATTATGAACAATATTTACATCCCTGCTTTTCAATATATCAATGTCCTCTCCATTAACTGCGACACAATGAGCGGCTATTGTTTTACCGCTTAGTAAACCTACTTCATCCGCAACTTTTATTGGCGTCATTTTATATTTTTCTAAACATTGACTTACCTCGTCCTTAGTTTCGGAAAGATGGATTTGTATTTCAGCATCAATATCACGCGCTGCCTCGGTAATTTGTTTCAAGTAGGCCGGTGTGCAAGTATAAACAGAATGGGGTGCCAGATTAATCCTTATTCGACCGTCACCTTTACCATGATAATTATTATATAAATTCAAACCTTCTTTTAACCTGTTACCGTCATCATTAAAGTCACCCTGTAAACCTCTTCCCAGAGCTGCTTTAATACCGGAATACATCACCGTTTCCGCTGTCCTGTCCATAAACATATACATATCGCAAAAAGTTGTAGTCCCCGATTTAATCATTTCCAGAATTCCCAGCATAGAACCCCAATATATGTCTTCCTCCTTGAGTTTTTCTTCCATGGGGAATATCTTATTAAAAAGCCAGTCCATCAATTTCATATCATCAGCATAATTCCTTAATAAGGTCATAGCGACATGATTATGTGCATTAACAAAGCCCGGCATGGCTGCTTTACCTTTTAAATCTAAAACCCTATTATATTTGGCTTCTATGCCTTTATAATAATCCCCTATGTAATCAATTTGTTTTCCTGTAATCCCAATACTACCATCGCATATAATACTTCCGGTTTCATCGGCGGTTATTACATAAAGGTTTTTAAGCAAAAGGCTCATCATTCTCCCCAGCCTTTCAAATATTTTTCTTGCTCTTCGGTAAGAGTATCAATATCGATATTCATGCCTTTTAATTTCATATAAGCCACCTTATTATCTATTTCCTCGGGCACATTATAAACTTTTTTCTCTAAATTTTTATAATTATCATTAATAAACCTAGCACAAAAAGCCTGTAAAGCAAAACTCATATCCATTATTTCGGCAGGATGACCATCGCCGGCAGCTAAATTTACCAATCTGCCTTCCCCAAGTAAATTGATAAGCCTACCGTCATCCATCAAATATCCCATAATATTTTTTCTCATTATTTTCTTTTCTGCTGCAATTAATTCTAAATCCGGTTTGCATATTTCCACATCAAAATGTCCCGCATTAGCCAATACTGCACCATCTTTCATTAGTTCAAAATTTTCCTTTTTTAAAACTTTACTGCAACCTGTAACGGTAACAAATATATCCCCTAATGGTGAGGCATCTATAAGCGGCATTATCCTAAAACCATCCATATATGCTTCAATAGCTTTGATGGGATTAACCTCACATACTATAACATTCGCCCCTAATCCCTTTGCTTTATTTGCAACACCTTTTCCGCACCAGCCATAGCCTACTACCACCACAGTTTTACCTGCTATAATCAAATTTGTTGTTCTCATTATCCCATCCCACACAGACTGTCCGGTACCATATCTATTATCAAACAAATACTTACATCTGGCATCGTTAACAGATATCATGGGAAATAAAAGCTGTTTTTCTTTTTCTCTTGCCCTTAGCCTCATAACTCCCGTTGTAGTTTCTTCACAACCGCCAAATATATCACTCAGCAGCTCTTTTCTAGTACTGTGCAGGAGATGCACCAAATCTCCGCCGTCATCTATTACAATATTAGGCTTAATATCCAAAGTCCCGTTTAAATGCCCGTAGTACTCTTCATCAGTGGCACCGTGCCATGCATATACATAGAAACCATCTTCAACTAATGCCGCAGCTATATCGTCTTGTGTGGATAAAGGATTGCTGCCCGTTACAGAAACCTCCGCACCGGCTGATTTTAATACTTTTGCCAAATATGCTGTTTTCGCCTCTAAATGTATTGACATTGCAATCCTTCTCCCTGCTAAAGGTCTATCTTTTTCAAAACTTTTTTCTATGGAAGAAAGTACAGGCATATTTCTCTTTACCCATTCAATTTTTTTATGACCCAATGATGCTTGGTTTATATCTTTTATCATATTTTTTTTCATATAATACCTCCAAAATGCAACTTTCATATAATACTTACATTATACTTTATATTTTCCAATAATTCATGTTCCGATTAGATAAAATTTTGAGATGTATATCATATAGATTACAGTTCACCTATTCCTCCGCTATCGCTCAGCAATCGTAGTAAATAGAACAAGCTGCTTGTCAAAATTAGTTAAGGTATGAACGGTAACTATATGGATAGGCCATTTGACTTCATATTTTAAATGATTTACTATTTAAATATACTTTTAATATATAGTAGGTGAAATGATTGCTAAAAAACTTGTTCGTCTCATTTTTTAAAATCGGCTTATTTACGATAGGCGGAGGATATGCCATGATTCCTGTTATTCAAAGAGAGGTAGTGGATACCAAGAAGTGGATATCTCAAGAAGAATTCTTGGATGCCATTGCTGTTACAAATAGTCTCCCGGGGCCGTTAGCCACAAATGCCGCAACTTATGTAGGATATAAATTAGCCGGGCCTTTAGGTTCATTTGCAGCTGTTTTTGCTACAGCATTACCGTCCTTCTTGATAATACTTGTAATAGTTATCTTCTTTTCTACTATAAAAGACAGCATAATAGTACAAAATATATTTAATGGAATCAGGCCGGCTGTTTCTGCTTTAATTTTTTTTGCCGTTATCAACTTAACAAAATTCTTGGGTTTTAATAAAATTAATATTCTGATTGCACTTGGTTCATTTATTGCAATATCTATTTTAAACATTCATCCTTTTATAACTATTCTTATTTCAGGAGCAATTGGATTCTTTTTCTCGAGAAGGGGGAGAATCAAATGACTCTGCTGATAAATATATTTTTATCCTTTCTTAAAGTTGGAGCTTTTAGCTTTGGCGGAGGATATGCGATTGTATCATTTATCCAAAAAGAAATAATTCAAAACAAGGGTTGGATAGATTTAAAAGAATTTATAGATATTGTAGCTATAGCCGAAATGACTCCGGGTCCCATAGCTGTGAATTCTTCTACCTATATAGGATATAAGGTTGCAGGTTTTTGGGGGTCAATTCTAGGCACCGTAGGAGTATTGCTTATTCCATCTTTGTTAGCCCTTATCTTATCCATTTATTTTAATAAGTTTAAAAGCCAAAAATGGGTTAAATGGGCTTTAAATGGCATGAGACCGGCAGTATTAGGTATAATTGCCTCCGCCGGCTTCACCATTGGCAAGGTAGCCTTTGCTGATTATATAAGTGTAATAATAGGTTCTTTAGCATTTATCGGAGTTTATAAACTTAAAATAAATCCTTTTTTAGTGATTATCTTATCCGGGGTCTTAGGATTAATACTATATTCCGTTATTATTTGATAGCACACATACAATATATAAGATTATTTAAAGTTTAAAACACTCCTCCATAGTCAATAATACTAACTATGGAGGAGTGCTTTTTATGAAAAAAATAGGCATACCAAGAGGACTGTATTATTATAAATATTACCCTTTTACAAAATCTTTTTTAACGGAACTTGGTGCGGAAGCTGTGCTTTCCCCTGAAACCAATAAAGAGATACTGGATATAGGTTCCAAATACTGTATAGATGATGCCTGCTTACCTGTTAAAGTCTATCATGGTCATGTGTATTTCCTTAAAGATAAAGTTGATCATGTTTTAATACCTCGATTTACAAGCATATCCGCAAAAGAATATATTTGTCCGAAATTCGGTGGTCTGCCGGAAATGGTGAAATACTCCATACCCATGAATAACCCGATTATAGATATAGAAATAAACCTATATAAAAACAAGTTAAATCTTTATAAATCATTGTTCAGTCTTGGTAATATGCTTGGGGCAAATCCCATTAAAATTAAAAGAGCAATCAATAAAGCCTTTAAAATTCATTATGCATATAAAAGAGATTTATTAAACGGAAACTTACCTGCAATCCTGATTGAAGATAAAAAACCCGTAAGAATCAAAACAAAAAGCATAATAGGCATTGTTTCTCATCCTTATCTGCTATATGACAGTTTTATAAATATGAATCTTTTAAACAAACTATCAAACAGAAGTATTAAATTCATAACACCGGAAATGATTGATTCCCAAATGATTGATAATATGTGCAGTGAGCTGGAAAAAAGAATATTTTGGAGCGGCAGCAAAGAACTTATCGGAAGTGCATTATATATGATGAATATCGATAAAATTAATGGAATCCTCTTGCTGACATCGTTTGCTTGCGGTATTGATTCCTTATCCCTTGAGTTGATAATAAGAATCGCAAACAAAACTTATAATAAACCCATTATGATGCTAACTATAGATGAGCATACGGGAGAGGCAAATTTTAATACCCGCTTGGAGGCTTTTATGGATTTGGTGGAAAGGAGACAAAACATTGATAATAACTTATCCCCATATGGGAGAAGCATATATCGCAGTGAAAGGAATATTCGATAATTTAGGAATAGAGAGCATAATTGCACCATTTACAACTGAAGATACCTTAAGGCTGGGGTCAAGAGAATCACCTGAATGTGTATGCCTTCCTTTTAAGATAACATTGGGTAACTATATAAGAAGTATAGAAGCAGGAGCTAATACAATTGTAATTACCGGCAGTTGCGGCCCCTGTCGTTTTGGCTATTATGGCCCCCTGCAAAAACAAATACTCCAAGACATGGGATATAATGTAGATTTTATAATAATTGATCCTCCCAAAGAAAATCCCTTGGATTTTTTACATAGCATAAAAAAGCTGAGCAATGGAAAAATTTCAAGGGCTATTAAATCTATTTATGATGCTTATAAAGTATGCATTGAAATTGATAAATTAAACGAAATTCAATATTATGTGAGGCCCCGGGCAAAAAACAAATCAATAATAAACAATATTATGTATAACTTTAGAAAAGTAGTGTTAGATGCTCACGGAACCAAAGAAATTATAGAAGTTATTAAAGCCACCGGCAATAAATTGCTTTCTATACCAATAGATAAAAATGCTAAACCTTTAAAAATAGGAATTATAGGAGAGATTTATACTATAATCGAACCCTTTTCAAATCTTAATGTCGAAGAAAGATTAGGAAATATGGGGGCTGAAATTCATAGATCCATGACAATAAAGCATTGGGCAGAGAATAATTTAATAATGCCGGCAACAGGCAGAAAAGGTTATAAAATGGAAAAATGTTTATCAAAGCCATATATACCGGTGCTTATAGGCGGGCATACTCAACAATGTATTGGCCATGCAATCAATTATGCTAATTTAAATTATGACGGCCTAGTACAAATATATCCTATGACCTGTATGCCTGAAATAGTGTCTCGTACTATACTTTCACAGATTGAAAAGGATTATAATATTCCTATTTTATATTTAATAGTAGATGAACAAGTAGGCGAAGCGGGATATCAAACACGGCTTGAAGCTTTTGTAGATTATTTAAAAGAACGGAAGCATAACCATAAACTAAATTAAGAGCTCTAAGGTTTTCCGCTTAGTCTTTAATAAAGCTACAAAAGCTATATAATAATTCCTATATTATGCACCGTATTTGGACAGCTTTCCTGCATTAGCAAGCAAATAATTTATTAAATATTTGCTTTGAAATATTCCCAAGCCGCCCTTGTTGCACTCATTTTCAGTAAATCTAACTCCATCGTCATAACCGCAATACCTAGAATTAATAAGTACCGGGACAGGATGCCAACTATGACTTTTCATAGGCGCCGGTGTGGAATGGTCTCCTGTAATACAAAGCACATCCGGCTTTTTTTCCAATAAAATTGGAAGAGCCTTGTCAACGGCCTCAATGGTTTTGACTTTACCTTCAAAGTTACCGTCTTCACCATAAGAATCCGTATATTTTATATGTATAAAAGCATAGTCATATAAAGAGCAATTTTCTTTATACACATTATATGCATCTTCGGGACTGTTACCGGCATCCAGCACACTCATACCTACAAGTCTTGACAATCCCCTATACATAGGATAATGAGCTATGCATACCGGATTAATCTTAAATCTTTCATTCATAGGAGAAATACTTGGTTTGGCGGAAAAACCTCTCATTAAAATTGAATTGGCCGGTTGTAAATCCTTTATTACCTTCATCGCCCTGTCAAAAAACTCATTTACTATTTCTGCAGTAAAAGCGGCATCATTTGTTAAAGCTTTAACTTTTAAAGGCTCTTTGCCTTCCATAAGAGGATCTGAATCCGTTACACCTTCAAAAAGATTCTCACCTTTAAATACAACAACAAATCTATGTTGTATGCCTGCTTTTATTACTACCTCCACATTATTAATCTCTTTTATATTCTGTCTTAATATATTGCATACTTCCTCGCACTTTTCTGTAGATATCCTACCCGCCCTTCTGTCCGTAATAATCCCATATTCATCAGCAGTAGCAAAATTGCATCTTGCGGCAATATCTCCTTCATTGATTTCCATGTCCATTCCCGCTGCTTCCAGTATTCCTCTTCCTATCTCATATTCTATAGGGTCATATCCAAATACCCCTAAGTGCCCCGGACCGCTCCCCGGTGTAATACCCGGAAGAACAGGTATATGTCTTCCCAAAATAGATTTCTTTGAGAGCTTATCTAAATTCGGCGTCATAGCATATTCAAGTGGAGTCTTGCCTCCATGCTCCTCACTGGGTATATCACCAACTCCATCCATTATCAAAAGTACTATGCTGTTATTGTTGCTTTGAACCAACTTTTCAACTAGGTTATTTTCTTCGCACATCTTCTCCTCTGTCTCCTTCCATGTTACATTAATCTCATTATAACAATTTATTAAATATTTTTGTATATAAAATATGGTTACTGTTCGCATGTTTTATAATTTTATATTTCTTTATTTCAGATTATTAATATTTGATAAAGATTACGTTGTGGGTGGAAGAAGGAACTCAGTAATCGTAGCAAATATAATAAGCTATATTAAAAAGAACCTTACAATATGTAAGTTATAATCAGACATCTGCTTTATTCTTAAGTTTTAATTGAAATTTAATACATTATGGATTAATATTTAATAACAGGAGATAATTTTGTTTATTTAGAAGGAGGTAATTAAATGAGTTTTAAAAAATTTTTATCCGAAATTAAATCAATAAGAGACTACGAACAAAATAGTATAGGAAATCTTTTATTAAATGATATTAATGAATATTTGAATAAAATAAACTCCACTGCCGGTGAAGAAAACGGCTTTTCCTTTAAATTATTCGAAAATGGAACTGATGTTTTTGAAAGTCTTGAAGGTGTCGGAGGGTATAGCGGTGTAATGATAAGAAGCCCCCACTATATAGGGCTAATGTTAGACAACGAGAACATGAAAACAGAATTTCTCGGTGCTTACTATTTCCAATCCATTGTTAAAAAGCTTTATGAGTTAGACCTTGGGAGCTGTTGGATAAATATAAGAAATGTATCGGAAAGTACAAAACATAAACTTTTAAATAGTGAAGATAAGGAAATAAACTATCTATTATCTTTTGGAAGAACAGATGTAAAAGCGGCTAAACAAAAAACCTCAACAATACATGTGCAATCGGGTGAATCATATAAAACAAATCCCTATGGAGCAAAAATTGTAGAATCATTGGATACTGAAACATGTCGTCTCGGCTTGGAAGAAATCGTTTTCTTACATAAATGGGGAGAAGAAATTACATACGAAGAACTGGAAAGCAGAGGGTTGGCAGATTTATTCCAATATGTAAGAAATGCACCATCTTATAAAAACAAACAACCCTGCAGATTTATTTTAAAAGATGGTGAAACATGTTTGGCAATAAAAAATCCAAATAATAAAGAAAATATAACCGATGCCGGAATTATGTTGTTTACCGTTGAAGGTATGGCAAAAGACACGGGAATTCCTGTGAAATGGTATTATAAAGAGAAATATGAGCAGGATGCTGATAAGGAAAAAGCAGAATATGTTATATTAGCAAAAATAGAATTATAGATTAATCATAAGAGCAGCTTTTCAAACTCTTCTTTTGGTAAGGGTCTGCTAAACAAAAACCCCTGAACATAGTCACAGCCGTTATCTTTAAGAAATTCAAGCTGCTCTTCGTTCTCCACCCCTTCTGCCTCAACTTTAATTCCCAAATCATGTCCCAAGTTTATTATAGTTCTTACTATTGCATTTTCCTGTGGATCCGTATTGATGCCTTGAACAAAATCCTTATCCATCTTTAAAACATCAATGGGAAACCTTTTTAAATAGCTTAATGAAGAATAACCGGTACCAAAATCATCAAGATATACTTTTATCCCCATATTTCTAAGGTTCTCCAAAAGAACAATAGAACACTCCATATCCTTTATTAAAGCACCTTCTGTAATTTCCAATGCAAGCCATTTACTGCTAATATTCGTTTTCTCCAATACTCCCTTTACATCTTCCAACAAATCCCCGCCTCTAAATTGCCTAGGCGATAAATTAACTGAAATGCGCACCGGTTTTATTCCCGCGTCCAGCCATCCCTTGATTGTTGTGCAAACAGATTCAAATACGAATTCACCGATTGGATTTATCAATCCCGACATTTCAGCAATAGGTATAAACTGATTTGGCGATATAAATCCGCCCTTACCGTCAGGCCACCTTATCAAAGCTTCCGCACCAATAATTTTATTATCAGAAATATTTACCTGTGGCTGATAAAAAATTAAAAATTGATTCTTTTCTAATGCAACTTTAATTTTAGCCTCTATTTTCTTATTCTCTTTTATTTCCGCATCCATTGATTCTTGATATAATTCATAAGACCCTTTGTTTTTTGTTTTAGCAAAATGCAAAGCTGTATATACTTTCTTTATCAGAATTTCCGGTTTTTCTCCATCATCAGGGTAAACGGTTATCCCGATGGTAGCATTTAGGAAATGCCAATCATCCTCTACCCGCCAAAACCTATTAAACAGATTTTTTAAATTTTCAGCTGTCCATACTACCTCGCCTATAAATTCTACATTGCTCTTTAAAACCACATATTCATCGGCAGTTAAATGAAAAACCTTATAATTTTCTTTAAATATTTCTTCTAAGGCCTTTCCCACCTTTTCCAGCAGTTTATTACCGGAGCTATAACCGTAAACATCATTAATAGATTTAAAATTATCTAAATTTATAAAATATAGTGCTACTTTTAAACCTGTACTCTTTGAAATATCCATCTCTCTTTTTAAACGGCGTTTAAGCGATCTCATATTTGGCAGACCACTGATTTTGGAATAACTTTGTATTCTTAAAATCTGATAAGTAAAAATAAAAAAAAATAACCCGGAAAACAATATAAAAATAGAATTCTTAAATACTTTTATCTGCCTAAGATTACTTAAATCTTTAATAAATAAACTTGCTAATCCATCAAAATTTATAATTAAAAGTATGCTTATTACAATATATAAAAAAAAGAAAACTATTACAAAATCTACTAAGTCTGATTTTATCTTTCCAAACACAATATACACATCCTCTTATTACATATCACGGTCTGACTTGTGTTTTTTCAATCGTGATATATGACAAAATCTATAGTATAAATCAGTATAATAATGTTTTTCAAAACATTATTATATTTACTTTAAATTCCGCAAATATTTCATCATAGTATCAATATAAAAGCGAGGTGTCAATATCCTAAAAAATCCTTCTTATATAGAGCCATTCTCAATGTGTTTTCATGGCTTTCGTCAGGTATATAATACTTATCTTCTTTTAAGCCGCATCCCCAGCAACAATACTCTGCCCTTATGTTGTCCTGATTAATAACCATTTTAATACATTCAAGACCTAAATTTTCAAAGCAGTACTTAATGACCGCCTTTAATGCATCCTTCCCATAACCTTTACCTGCATAAATTTTTTCTGCAATAACCATATCAATATTTGCATAATTTTCATCTTTAACTACATCAATTTCTAATTTACCAATAGCTATGTTATCCATTGTATTGATCATGTACACTTTCAAATTATCTTTTGGCAATCTAACATACTCTTTTAAATAGGATTCTTTTAAGGTAATACAATTTGGATATACACTGCACAATTGTGAGTCAAAAGACCAATCAGTAACCTTCTGCACATCTTCGTCTTTCAACGGTGATAAAAAGGATTTTTGTCCGAAAATATTTGATTCCATTTTAATCCTCCATATATAAATATGTTAATCAATGCGGTACCTTTGTCCTATATATCTTATTGTAAATATATAATAAATAAAGTTTATTTGCAACCCAAGTTTTTTAAAACTGTTTAGAATTACCTCTTTAACTTTGTTTCCTTGACAAATAACATCCATTGGATTATTCTTTTTTTAGATTATATTTGTTGGAGGAAGCTTATAATGCTTGAAATAACAAAAGTTTTAAAAGAAAACGGTTACAAAGTCACACCTCAAAGGTTAGCAATATATAATGTACTTAAAAGCAATAAGAAACATCCCTGCGTGGACAGTATATATAATGAACTGCAATCCAAATTCCCCACAATGAGCCTTGCGACAGTTTATAAGTCTTTGGAAGTCTTTAAAAACCTTGGGCTTGTCCAAGAGTTAAATGTCGGAGAAGGCAGTTTCAGATACGATGCCAATATCATTCCCCATCCCCATGTAATTTGCTTGAAATGCGGAAAAATTGACGATATTGAATCTTCTGATTTCTTAAATTTAACTGATTACGCCGAGGCTAAAACCGGATATAGAATAACGGGACAACAAGTTTATTTTTATGGCTATTGTCCAAAATGCAAATAATAATATTTTAATAATACAATAAGTTATGTGCACGCACATAACTTATTGTATTGCTCAGCTTAGGTAAGATTCCTCCAACGCATTGCTTATAGCCTTGAACAGCTTATTCATTATATAAGAAGAGCGCTCCATATCCTCTATGCTTATAACCTCTTGAGTTTTTATAATTTTACCTATAACTGCTGTTATCTCGTCTTTTAATTCTTTGTTTTCTTGTATATATTCTTGGGGAAAATCAAGTATCTTTATGTTCTTTATCTTATTTTTAGTTATCAAAACTTGTACCTTTATTTCTCCTTTATCAGTATTCTCCACTCCAATATATTTTCCGTCTTTATATTCTAAATAAAAATATCCGGAGGTAGCTTTCTCTTCTCTATTGCCTAAAAATCTAATTGCCAGTATCAGTCCTAAAACTATAATTAGAATTATTCCGGCATAAATAATAAGCCTTTTCTTAGTTAATAGAATAATTTTATGCTTTATAACAATCCCTCCCAACTTTATTTGCTTCTTATATAAAGTTATTATGAGAGGTATAAATATATGCTATTAAAAAAAATTTTGATTAAATTATAATGGAATTTGTCCATTTTCCGCAACGGTCCCCCCACATCGCAACAATCTTCCCATCCATAACTATCTTTATTACTTCACAAGCATTATCACAACCGTTACAAACAAAACTTGTAGGGGTAAATTCCAACTCAGCACATTCAAAGCCTCTGAATTTAGTGGAATTACCCGACCTTTCTATTAATTCTCTTGCCAGCACAGCGGCTCCTATGGCTCCCATGACACCGTAATTTTCCGGTACAGTAACCTTGTGGTTTAGTTCTTTTTCAAAAGCTGAGACAATCCCTTTGTTTGCAGCAACTCCGCCCTGAAACACATAAGGCGGCTCAAGCTTTTTACCTCTGCCTAAATTGTTTATATAATTTCTCACAAGAGCCTCACACAATCCATTTATTATTTCAGCTTTAGAAAAACCGAATTGTTGTTTTGCTATCATATCGGATTCGGCAAAAACAGTACATCTTCCGGCAATCCTAACATTCCTTTCAGCTGTAAGTGCCATATCTCCAAACTTTTCTATGGGTATTCCCAATCTCTCAGATTGATGCTCTAAAAATGAACCCGTCCCTGCAGCACAAACAGTATTCATAGCGAAATCAGTTACCATTCCATCCTTGAGAATGATTATTTTGGAATCCTGTCCTCCTATTTCAAATATTGTTCTTGTTCCCGGAACATAAGTAATAGTCGCGGTCGCATGTGCAGTAATCTCATTTTTGATAACGTCAGCCCCAACCATAATCCCCGTTAATTGCCTTCCGCTCCCGGTGGTACCGACACCCAGTACTTTTATACGCCCTTCAAATTCTTTATATAGTTTTCTTAAACCAATCCTTGAAGCCTCCACAGGTTGGCCATTGGTTCTTAAATATAACGATGACAAAATATTATTGTTTTTATCTATAGCAACTAAATTTGTGCTAACGGAACCAACATCGATGCCCAAAAATACGCCTTTCATTATATATCCTCCACTATGCAATTCTAATCCTTTTCTTATTTTTTATAAGATCCAAAAATGCCTCTATTCGCGTTTGAACATTTGCCAAGCCCGTTTGTTCATCAATAGGCAAAGTAATAACAGGTATGTTATATTCTTTGGTTATTGCAGGTATTATACTCTGGCTTACTAATTCCGGTAAACAAGCAAATGGCATCAAATGTACTACACCATCAAACCTTCTTTCGGCATAATCAACTATGTGTCCCACTGTTTGTTTCGCATGCCCTCCGATTATTTCTTTTATAAACTTTTCACCTTTTTTTAAAATTTCTAATTCATAGGGTTTTGAAACCCATCTCGGTAATAAATTATAATCAATCCATTCTGAGATATATTGTGACCTTTCTACTTCCGCACCCATAGCCCCTAGAATCTCTTCTATTTTAAGATTTATTGATTTTTCCATAACCACATAAATCTCACCAACAATACCGATTTTAATTCTTTCTGACTCTGATACCTCAATAACTTTTATATTATCCAATATAGCTTTACTCTGTAATTCTGCATTCACGATATCTTCAATGCTTTTAACGCTATCATATATTTTTTGGATTTCTTCCCAAGCTCTATTGCAGCTGCCTTTATAAGTTTCATAAGCTCTCAGTTTTTGTATCTTTTTTTCTATCTTGTCCATAGATTTAGCCATTAAATAGACAATTTTTAGGGTTTTCCATAGATAGCCCAGTGACTTCCCATTCAATATTTTTCTCACATTTTTAATTGTTCCCGTGATATCCCTTTTATAAGCATCAAATACTATTAATTCTATATCATACCCTAAGCTTTTTAATATTCTGTAATGAGTTTCTCCATAAAAACCGGCTCTGCAAGGCCCATGCCCACCTGATGTTATTAATGTAGTCGCTCCCAATTCTATAGCCTCAATATAGCTGCCTAAAATTACTTTCAGAGGATAGCATGCAAATTCAGGACTATTCTTTACACCCAAATCTATCGTCCTTTGAGAAGGAACAGGCGGCTCTATCACCTCATGGTCTAAAAGTTCAAATAACTTTTTATATATAACTGTTGTACCCATATAGGGAAAAGACACTTTCATACTATATTTGCCTCCCCTTTTAACATGACTTTTTTTCTGTAAATCATATCTATAAAGGCTTCTACCCTAGTTTGTAAATGGTTTTCTCCTGTATGTTCATCGACTCTTATGGTCATAAAAGGCTTTCCATAATCTATTGATTCCAGTTCCATGACCTTCCCAATAAGAGAATCAGGGCCGCAACCAAAAGCCGTTATATGTATAATACCATCAATTCTCGAATCTTTTAAAAACTTATAACCTACGGCTAACAGCTTATTGGAAAAAGTCCAAAACAAAATCTTTCTCATACTTCTTAGCTGACTGTCTAAAACATTCTCATTAAACATTTCAAAAGTCTGAATACTTATATTTCTCTCCCTTAGTCTATCTACCATTCCCATGCTTATAAACTCATCATATAGATTATATACATAACTCATTAAACCTATGTTCATAAAGCCGCCTTTATAATCACCCTTTATATTATTACCGGATTCCATTGAATCAAGCACCTCTTTAGCAGTATATCCTTTTATAGATAATCTTCTGTACTTTTCCCAAGCAACTTTCCCTTTCTTTAAAGCAGATCTCATTTTATATGAAGAAACCCCCAAAATATCACACATAGGCAGGTAGTTCTTGGCATCGGAAATATCATCTGAGACAGAAGATATATTTGGCGCTAAAAGCTTCTTTTTTATATCGGGAATGCAATACCTAACCATATCAGGAAGACCCATAAACTTTGGGCAAAAAAATTCTCCTTTTCGTATATTCATCATCCTAGGCACAAATATATAATCTACGCTCTGCTCCAATAATTCCAATACATGTCCATTAAAAATCTTTATGGGAACACATATATCAGAAACAGAAACCTTAATACCTTTATCCACCAATTCTTTGGTTGTATTTTTCGTTGTAACTACTTCAAAACCTAACTCCTCAAATAAAACCTTCCATAAGGGGTAGTAATAGTAGTATAACAAAGCTTTTGGTATTCCTATTTTCAATTGAAAGCTCCTCTCAACACATATATATAAATTCCATGCCTTTTAATTTTAAAGTTCAATTACAATTATTATTCGGTTTTATATCACAATTTAATATCCATTACAGGAATTGCAATACTGCTTAAGTTATTTATCTTTTATAAAGCATTACTTAAGTTTCTTATAGTTAATATGCGAACAAGTACTCTACAATTAATCATATTTAATAAACTATAAAAATAGACCCTTTAGGGTCTACGATAATTCACTATGGTTTACACTTGCCGGCCTACGTTGACCCCAAATATAAGACATTAAAGCAAATAAAGTATATAGTTATATGTTAAATTATTTCTATTCTATTTTTATTTTTTATATTTTCTACTTCTGTTCCTATAATTGATATCCCCTGCCAAATTTTTTCTATGTCTACTCCGGAAAAACTGATCCTCATATGAGTCAAACCTACTTCACCCTTAGTATAAAAAATTCCCGGAGATATAACCACTTTCTTTTCCATACACTTATCATACAGCTCCACAGAAGAAATGCCGTTAGGCAACTTAACCCATAAGTTTAAACCGCCCCTGGGTTCCACTAGGCTGCCTCCTCTAATGCACTTTCTCACAGCCCTAACCATTTCCAAATACCTGACAGCCAATTCCTTTTTTAAATATTCAGTATGTCTTTTTAATATGCCTTCTTCGATATATTTACGCAGTACTCTTTGCATAAGTCCGGATGTGGAAATATCGGAGGCTATTTTGGCATCTGCGGTTCTTTCTCTAATTTCCTCGGGAACAATCAAATATGCAAGTCTAAGCCCGGGCATGAAAATCTTTGAGAAGCTTTTTAAATAAATGACACTATTGTCGTTATCAAAAGATTTCAAGGGAAATATTCTTGATGTCGAAAAATTTAAATCACCTGCATAGTCATCTTCAAGAACTTTAAAATTATATTTTCTGGCAAGCAACAATAAATACCTTTTTTTTCTTTCCGAATAAGTATAACCTGTAGGGTTGTGAAAATTCGGCATTGCATAAAAAAGTATAGGTCTAAACTGTTTTACCAACATTTCCAATTCCTTTATACCGGGGCCGTCAGGATATAAAGAGACCTGAACCAATCTTGCTCCTCTTGACTTAAATGCAGCTATAGCTCCGCAATATGTGGGGGTTTCTACAAATACATAGTCACCACTTTTTACCATAGCCTTGGCAATTATATCTATGCCTTGCTGTGCTCCTGACACTACATAAATGTCATCCTCATTGCATTTAATTCCATAAGACCCCGAATAAGATTGCAGTGATTTCCGTAAAGGCAAATACCCGGTGCTGGTTTGATACATGAAAGCGCTTGCACCATCCTCTTCAAGTACCTCATCCATCACGTTTTTAAAATCTTTTATGGGAAAAAGATTAGGATCCGGGGCAGAAGATGACAAATCAATCACATCTTCTCCGTAACTGTATCCGAATTCCAGCTCCCCGGGTTCAAAATAAAACGTATCATTGCCTATTAAAACTTCATCATCTTTTGATAAAACAAAAGTCCCGCTGCCTTCTCTTTTATACACCAGGTTATCCTTTTCGAGCATTTTATAGGCATTTACAACCGTTGAAGTATTTACATCCGTATTTTTTGCTAATGTTCTTATAGAAGGCAGTTTGCTACCGCCCGGTATAGCACCGCTCGTTATTAAATCTCTGATTTGCCTATATATTTGAAAATATTTCGCATCTTCATGCTCTTCATCAATTTGTAATTCCAATTCAAAACCCATACTAATCACCTTCGTTATAAATGTCATTGCCATAGAAAAAGGCCTTATCCATAATATTAAAGCACATTACATTCATTAAGATGCTAATCGACTTCTATCTGCTCAACTGTCAGCTCCCCTAATTCTTCAGATACCTCTTCTTCAGGCCTTTGTAATACAACGATACCTACAATTATCAAAATTCCCCCTACTATTTGCGGAAAGGATAAAATATCATTAAATATAACTGCTGCCATAATCGTCGACACTACCGGTTCAATGGTGCTGATTATTGCAGTCTGAGACGGGCCTATCCTTTTCATCCCCTCATAAAATGTTATGATTGCTACCACTGTTGCAAAAACAGCTGTCATAATGCTATAGAGCCAAGCTGTATAAGGTATTCTGATTAAACCCCCGGAAATCATCCCTGTTAAATTTGCCATTAAAGAACAACCCGTTGTTACATATGTTGTGACTATAATCGGATTAATACCTCTTATAATCCTGCTTCCTACAATTACATAAATGGAATAGGTAAAGGCGGCAAGTGCTGCATAAGCTATCCCTACTATATTGACATTTCCTATACTAAAGCCCACTATCATTATCAACCCCATGGAAGATAGAGTAAGGGCAGTCATTTTACCCTTTGTAACCTTTTCTTTAATTATAAAGTAAGACAATACAGACACAATTATTGGGTTCGTATAAAAAACCAAGGCCACCAATGGAGTGGAAATAAAATTAAGGGCATAGAAATATGCCGCAGTTGTTGAATTGTATCCTATAGATCCTAACAGAATTAAATGAATAATCTTAGTTTTACCAACTTTATAATCTATCTTTAATACAAAGCTTATAGTCCACATAATCAAAGCGGCGACAGTAAATCTTATAGATAATACAGTAGACGTGTTTCCGCCGTTATTATATGCAAGCTTGGCGAATATAGGCAGGAAACCAAAACAAGTACCTGAAATAGCTGTAAATAAAAACCCTAATTTTTTATTCAATAATACAATCTCCCTTCCTCTTAGAGAGTTTGTATATATTATAACATTATACAGCCTTTTAGTATATAAAAACAGAGCTGAAATTCTATTCCAACTCGTGTATTGAAAGTGTTCTGGTATGAGTTGTATGATTCCATTCCTTGTCTTTCATCATAATAATACCTTCTATAGCTATTGGTATCCATGTTATGCAATACAACAGATAGGCAGGATAATAAAAAAATAATTTATAAGATAGCTTACCATCTAAAAATAAACTTAAAGGAATTAGAATAAATTGAATTATACCATAGGCTTTAAAAAAACCAGGAAATACTCGAACCGTCAAAATAAACATATCATTATCAAACAAGTATATATTGAGCAATGGTGTACAAGCCATTAAGCCACCTAAAAGAATTATATATGGCTGTAATGTATATAAGGCACAATCCAACAGAACAGCATTTTTTTGTACCAAACCTTTTGTAAACAGTTTAACAAAGTATCTGGAATTCACATCGGCAAATCCTTGCATCCATCTGCGCCTTTGATTCCATGATTGAGCTAATGTTATAGGCTTCTCATCATATACGACAGCCTCATGAACCCATCCGACCTTTATCCCGTTTAGAACTAAGTTCATGGTAAATTCCAAATCCTCCACAAGACAAGTAGCTTCCCAGCCTACTTCTTTAAGAGTCTTAATATCTACACAAAATCCGGTCCCTCCGATTTCACAGCTTAAACCTAAATACCATCTTGAACACTGAAATAACCTGTTTGCAGCCCAAAAAGCTATGGAATAGCTTGCGGTAATCCAAGAGTCATCAGGATTTTTGCTGTCTATATAGCCTTGTAAAACCTTATAACCTTGACATAATTTATTATTCATTTCTTTTAAAAAATTTTTTGAAACCAAATTATCAGCATCAAAAACAACAACAGCATTATAATCTATATTGTCTTTGAAAATCACCTCGTTAAAAGCCCATTTCAAAGCATGACCTTTACCTCTGTTTTCTGTATCCTTTCTAACTAAAACATTGGCACCTTTTTCAAAAGCTCTGTTTTTTGTGCCGTCAGTACAATTATCCGCAATAACAAAAACATCATAATAATCTTTAGGATAATTAAGATAACTCAGATTTTCAACTATACTGCCAATTACCTCCTCCTCATTATGTGCAGGTATAAATATGGCAAATCTTTTCATGGGATAATAACTTTTATATTTTTGTTTATTTGTCTTTTCCAATAAACCATATATTGACATAAACGAATAATATATACCAAAAAATGCAAATAGAATTTGTATCATAGTAAATAGAAATAAAATTAAGTTTTTAAGCATCTGTGCCTCCTGATAAATATTCTAAAACTATAATTTATTATTCCATTTTAAAGTTATAATATGAAATTATATAGAAGTAAATTTAGAAATTATATTTTAATGAAGATCATCAATATCAAAGTGCTGAGGTTAAATACTAAATGGACTGTAACTGCAGAAAAATAGCCTTTTTTCTCATAAATGTAATTGCAAAAAAGAGCTAATCCAAAAAATGACGGTACCCCGGCCGCATTATAATGAGCAATCGTAAAAATAGCGGCAGAAAGAATTGCCGCATAAAAAGCCGGCATATATGAAAGGAAAAACTTATCATATAAAAAATATCTAAATACATACTCCTCTACAAAGGGAGCAAAAATAACAATTAAAAGAAACATCGCAAGCTTTAAAGATAAATCCGATTGATAAAAGTTAACAATAACATCTTGGGGCTTAGCATCAAAATCTATAAAGTAATTAAGTATAACAACATAAATTGAATTTACAAATGTAAGTCCTATTTTGAAAATTAAAGTCAGGATACCGGTTTTAAATACTTGGTCCCATCTGAACTCCCAAATATCTATCTTCCTTATATAGCGGCTATCATTTTCAGTACGTAGATGATATCGTGTAATAAGGGTTACTACAGCAATAAAAGGGAATAAATTTTCAGTAAATACGGTTCCTAACCAATACACTACGGTGATAGCCAATACCTGCCATAGTTTTTTATCTTTTAAAAATATACTATATAATTGAATATATATAGAAGCATTAATTATTAAAAAAACAAAAATAAAAACGATAGTACGGCTAATATCCAAAAATTACTCCCCCCAACATAAGTCACATTATAATAAAAATTTCATTATCTCGTTCCAAAGCAAATCTTTACCCGTATGATTTACTGAAGAATAAGGTATAAGTAAATCACTATCATCAAGTTTCAAAGTATCTATAATCACATTAGTATTATTTAATATTTTGTTTTTGCTTATTTTGTCCAATTTAGTTGCTACAACTATGACTCTTTTATTATATGATTTAATATAACTATACATGATCTCATCATCTTCCGTAGGCTTATGACGTATATCCACCAATAGTATTACCGACTTAAGATTTATTCTCTTATGCAAATAAGTCTCTATCATATTTGCCCATTTTAATTTTTCCGCCTTAGAAACAGCAGCGTATCCATATCCGGGAAGATCTACAAATACAATACAATTATTGACCATAAAAAAATTTATTGTTCTTGTCTTCCCGGGATTGGAACTAACTTTAACAAGTTTTTTTCTATTTAAAAGGGAATTAATAAGTGATGATTTGCCCACATTTGATCTTCCTGCAAATGCAATTTCAGGCAAATCATCCTTTGGATACCCACGAGGATTGACTGCAGATATTATAAAGCGGCAGTCTTTAATTATCACCCTTATCACCTCTAAACAGGGCATGTTCCAAGACTTGATCCATATTTTCTACCAAAACAAACTCTAATGCTTTTTTAACATTTGTAGGTATTTCTTCAATATCCTTTTCATTTTCCTCAGGCATAATTATTTTCTTTATTCCCGCCCTTTTTGCTGCCAATACTTTTTCTTTGAACCCGCCAATCGGTAAAACCCTACCCCTTAGGGTTATTTCCCCTGTCATTGCAACATCTTTTCTAATAGGTATATTACATAGAGCAGATACCAAGGCAGTTGCCATAGTTATCCCGGCAGAAGGACCATCTTTTGGGGTAGCACCTTCCGGCACATGAATATGAATATCTGTTTTTTTATTAAAATTCTTATCCAAATCAAACTTATCCGCCCTTGATCTTATATAGCTAACACCGGCTCTTGCAGACTCTTTCATAATATCTCCTAAATGGCCTGTCAACTCTAATTTTCCCGTTCCGGCCATTGTTGTCACTTCAATAAACAGCGTGTCACCGCCTACAGGAGTCCAAGCAAGCCCTGTAGCAACGCCTATTTCATTTTTTAAACCTATTGTATCATATTTATAACGTGGGATTCCAAGATATCTTCTTACACTTCTTGGACTTATCCTAACTTTCTTCTTGTCTTTTTCAACTATTTCCGTGGCCGCTTTTCTAATAATATTGGCTATTTCTCTTTCAAGATTTCTCACTCCTGATTCCCTAGTATAATTATTTATAACATTTTTTACAGCTTTTTCGGATATAGATATATTTTCAGGTTCCAGAGAATGTTCTTTTATTTGCTTATCCAAAAGATGTTTCATTGCAATATTTAACTTTTCTTCTTCCGTATATCCATAAATATTTATTACTTCCATTCTATCCAAAAGAGCGGCCGGTATAGTATCCACTGAATTTGCAGTGGTAATAAACATAACTCTTGATAAATCAAAAGGAAGTTCCAAATAATGATCTCTGAAATCTACATTTTGTTCAGAATCTAATACTTCCAGCAGTGCCGATGCCGGATCACCTCTAAAATCGCTGCTCATCTTATCAATCTCATCTAATAAAAATAAAGGATTTTTTGTTCCCCCTTGCTTCATATAATAAATTATTCTCCCCGGTATAGCTCCGATATAGGTCCGTCTGTGACCTCTTATTTCTGCTTCATCTCTCACACCTCCCAAGGACATCCTTACAAACTTTCTCTCCATCGCTCGGGCAATAGATTTAGCTATGGAAGTCTTCCCCACCCCCGGAGGGCCTACAAAGCAAAGTATAGGGCCTTTCATATTATTCGATAATTTTCTGATTGCCAAATATTCCAATACTCTTTGTTTTACTTTTTTTAAGCCATAGTGATCCTCTTCTAAAATCTTCCTTGCATTCTTTATATCCAAATTATCTTCCGTCTCATCATTCCAAGGCAAATCAAATATCCAATCTAAATAAGATCTGATAACTCCGGATTCAGGAGAAGCAGGTGACAGCTTGGAAAGCCTATCAACTTCTTTATTAACTTTATTTACAACTTCCTCAGGCAGTTTAAGCTTGGAAAGCTTATTTTTATATTCCAATATTTCTTCTTCAAAACTGTCCTTTTCACCAAGCTCTTTTTGCATTGCCTTTATCTGTTCTCTTAAATAATACTCCTTTTGAGTCTTATCTATCTGCTTTCTGACCCTATTGTTTATTTTGCGTTCCAATTCTAAAATATCCAACTCTTTTAACAAAACAAAATAAAGCTTTTCTAATCTTTCAACTACATCAAACTGGGCTAATATCTCCTGTTTTTGTTCTATTTTTACCGTTAAATTTGAAGCAATAATATCAGCAAATCTATCGATATCCTCTATATTTGATATAGTAATCAATATTTCCGGTGTAATCTTTGAATTAAGTTTCACATATTCTTCAAAAGCATCGGAAACGCTGCGCCTTAGTGCCTCAATCTCCATACTTTCTTCTCTCTCAACCCCGCTATGCTCAAATACATCTACAACAAAATACGGATCCTCCGCAACAACATCCTTTATTTCAGCCCTGGCAATCCCCTCCACAAGAACCCTTATAGTATCTCCCGGAAGTTTGAGCAATTGTTTAATCCTTGATATAGTACCAACTTCATAAAAATCCTCTTCTTTTGGCTTGTCTACAGTAGGATCTCTTTGAGTCACGAGAAAAATTATTTGGTCATTTAACATAGCCTCTTCCAATGCCCTTATTGATTTTTCTCTTCCAACATCAAAATGCAGCAGCATATAGGGAAAAATACTTAAACCGCGAAGTGGGAGCAGCGGTAAGCTTTTAATACTTTCAGACATATAGTAATCACCTCAATATAAGTAAAATATAATTTTTATCAAGCCGCGTATAGTTTATTATATATATATAACACCCTTTAATCAATAATTTTTTATGGCTCGTCCAAAACACTTATGCTGTTACAATCCACATATTGTATATATTTATATTTTTGTACTGCAGATTAATAATCTATTTTAAAACCACAGTTATGTGTGAACTATAACGTACTATTAATACATATTACATCAAATAATCAATGTGCTGAATTTAAGTTTTGATTATTGGCCGTAATACTTTTTACGGCTATATATCCTCCAACATCCGGCATCGCGGATATATGTTTTTTTCTTCCTTTAAAATCCAATAATGCAATATCTATAACCTCTTGAACATTTTCAACCGGTATAACTTCTATACCTATATCATTAAATATATGCTGATAATTATCCTTGGGTATAATGACTTTATCTGCTCCTGCCATTTTAGCTGCTTCAATTTTAGCAACTATTCCACCTACCTCCATAACCTTCCCCCTTATAGAAACCTCGCCGGTTATAGCTAAGCTATTATCCACAGGAGTTTCAACAATAGCGGAATAAATAGCTACTGCTATACTTATTCCCGCAGAGGGGCCATCTATCGGTGTGCCCCCGGGAAAATTAAGATGTATATCATAATCATAAGGATTTACTTCCAAATACTTTTTAATAACTGTCAAAACATTTTCTACAGAGGACTTTGCCATACTCTTTCTTCTGATTGTTCTGCTTTGATTTGAACCCAGCTCTTCTTCATCAATTATACCTGTTACTATAATTCTTCCTAACCCGTTTGGGGCGGATATTGCAGTAGCCTCTATTTCAAGAACAGCTCCGGAATTAGGTCCATAAACTGCAAGGCCATTGACATAGCCTATCTGAGGTTTACCGCTTATCTTTTTTTCCGGTCTTGGACTATATTGACCACTGTTTAAAACCCATTCTATATCTTTAATCAGTACCTTATCCCTGCCCTCACTAATATTTATACCTATTGCGGTTTGTAAAATATTAACCGCTTCTCGCGCATTAGTGGCATATCTTGCAATAATATTTGGTACCTCTTCTTCCATATCAAAAAATATCTTTTCCATAGTTTTTTTGCATACAGTCTTTATTTCATCGGAGGTTAAAGACTTGAAGTATATTTCTAAACACCTTGATCTAAGAGCAGGAGGTATGGAGTCAGGTCCCCTAGTTGTTGCTGCAATAAGTCTAAAATCGGCAGGAAGGCCATTTTGAAAAATATCATGTATATGAAAAGGAATGTTCGAATCTTCCGAATTATAATATGCACTCTCCAATAAAACTTTTCTGTCTTCAAGTACTTTTAAAAGCTTGTTCATTTGTATTGGGTGTAGTTCTCCGATTTCATCTATAAAAAGTACCCCCCCATGAGCTTTTGTAACCGCACCGGGCTTTGGTTGCGGAATACCTGCAGTTCCCATAGAACCCGCACCTTGATATATAGGATCATGAACGGAGCCAATCAATAAATCAGCAATACATCTTTCATCAAATCTTATTGTCGTAGCATCCATCTCTATAAATTTAGCATCTTGTCTAAAAGGGGTCTTAGGAGTTTTTTTTGCCACTTCCAGTACTAATCTTGCAGCTGCAGTTTTCCCTATTCCCGGTGGTCCGTAAATGATTACATGCTGTGGATTTGAGCTGCATAATGCAGCTTTTAAGGCCTTTATGCCATTTTCTTGACCTATTATATCCGCAAAACTTGAAGGCCTGGTAAGTTCCGATAGGGGTATGGTCAACTTAATATCCCTTAGCTTTTGAAGCTTATCCATTTCTTTTTTACTATCTCTTTCTACTACAACTTTAGTACCCTGTTGCCTTTTCATTAAATTAATAAAATAAAAGCCCATTATTGCTATAAAAAGTAATTGTATCCAAAGAAATGTCTGCGGCAAATTATTGACCCCTTTCATAAAAAACAAAAAATATTTCCGATGAATCATAAGACTTTCCACTTTGCTCAGAGTGACAAAAAACCTACAATGTCATTGTTATCAATAGTATTATTCACTTTGGAATCTTTTTTTATCCTGCACTTTTTACCTTGCTAAAAATTTCAAAAAAAACCGATTGGTAAACCCAATCGGTTATGAAGCGGTATCACGCTTAGCTTTACTACCTTTTTTACCCTGTTTTCTTATTGGTTTTTTTGTTCCGGGCTCCAGATATACGATAATCGGTTCCCTATTTTCTTTGATAGTCTCTTTTGTAATTATACATTTATCAATATCTTCCCTAGACGGTATCTCATACATTACATTTAACATGGCTTTTTCCAATATTGATCTGAGCCCTCTGGCACCTGTCTTTCTCTCCATAGCCAATAAAGCTACCTCATCCAGCGCATCTTCATCAAATATCAAATCTACGTTATCCATTTCAAATAATTTTTGATACTGTTTTACTAAAGCATTCTTGGGTTCGGAAAGAATTTTTATCAAAGCATCCTTATTTAAAGAGCTTAAAGTAACTAAAATAGGTAATCGCCCGACAAATTCCGGAATCAATCCATACTTTAACAAATCCTCCGGCAGCAGTTTTTTTAATGTTTCGCCGATATCCTGTTCTTCATTTGTTTTTATATCAGCGATAAAACCCATAGTCTTTTTGCCAATTCTATTCATTATTATTTTATCCAATCCATCAAAGGCTCCGCCGCAAATAAAAAGTATATTTGTCGTATCTATCTGAATAAATTCCTGATGCGGGTGTTTTCTCCCGCCTTGAGGCGGAACACTTGCTACTGTTCCCTCAAGTATTTTTAAAAGAGCCTGCTGGACACCTTCTCCGGATACATCTCTGGTAATAGAAGGATTTTCTGATTTTTTAGCAATCTTATCTATTTCATCTATATAAACTATGCCTTTTTCTGCTCTTTCAATATCATAATCCGCATTTTGAATAAGTTTTAATAATATATTTTCAACATCTTCACCAACATAGCCGGCTTCTGTAAGAGATGTAGCATCAGCTATTGCAAATGGAACATTGAGCATTTTTGCCAAGGTCTGTGCAAGCAATGTTTTTCCTGAACCGGTGGGTCCAATCAACACAATATTACTCTTTTGCAATTCCACATCATCATACTTAGTCTGAGAATTAATTCTTTTATAATGATTGTAAACTGCAACTGCTAAAGACTTCTTTGCATCCTCCTGACCAATTACATAGCTGTTTAAAAAACTTTTTATTTCTGAAGGCTTAGGTACATCTTTCACATCAAGATCAATATCATCTTCGAATTCTTCATCAATTATTTCTTGACATAGTTCAATGCATTCATCACAAATATAAACCCCGGGACCTGCGATAAGCCTTCTTACCTGATCTTGATTTTTCCCACAAAATGAACATTTCAGCTGCCTTTTATCTTCATATTTGGCCATAAATAACCCTCTCCCTACTTCCTCTTATATAATATCTCATCAATAATCCCATAGGCTTTAGCTTCTTCTCCGGACATAAAATAATCTCTTTCAACATCTTTTTCTATTTTTTCTAAAGGCTGGCCTGTCTTTTCACTTAAAATTTTATTTAATGTCTTTTTTGTCCTTATAAGCCTTTCCGCATGTATAATAACATCTGTTGCCTGTCCTCTGGCTCCCCCAAGCGGCTGATGTATCATAACCTCGCTATTTGGCAGTGCATACCTTTTACCTTTAGCACCTGCCGCTAATAAAAATGCTCCCATACTGGCGGCCATACCTACACATATAGTAGATACATCCGGTTTAATATGCTGCATGGTATCATATATAGCCAAACCCGCAGTTATAGAGCCGCCGGGACTGTTTATATAAAGGCTTATATCTTTTTCAGGATCTTCAGCTTCTAAAAATAATAACTGGGCTATTACTAAAGATGCATTAACATCATGTATTTCTTCTCCCAAAAAAACTATTCGATCCTTTAAAAGTCTGGAATATATATCATAGGACCGCTCTCCCCTATTTGTTTGCTCTACAACAATAGGCACTAAACTCATATAATTTCCTCCTTTGAGTATATATACTATTTTGATATACTATTTTCTATTAAAAAGTCTATAGTTTTTTGAATTAATAGACTTTCTTTTATATGTGCAATATTACTTTCTTTTAGCGTGGATTTAAACTTTTCTATTTCCTGGTTGTATTGTTTTGCAGTTTTTTCGATTTCGCTTTCTACTTCTTCTTCTCCCACCTCGATATTCTCCTCATTTGTTATGGCTTCCAAGACGAGTTGAGTCTTTACACTGTTTAAAGCCGTTTCTTTATAAGTTCCTCTAAGTTCTTCCATAGTAGTATTCATATATTTCAGATAAGTTTCAAGATCAAATCCTTGATATCTAAGTTGGAAATCAAAATCCCTCAACATAGAGTCTATTTGGTTTTCTGTCATTATATCAGGTATCTCAACAGTTGCATTCTCTACAACCTTACTAATAACTAAATCCTCATATTCATGCTTTGTCCTTCTATCCGCTTCTTCCTTTTTCTTGTTTTCTATACTTGATTTAAGTTCTTCCAAAGTATCAAATTCACTTATATCCTTTGCAAATTCATCATCCAATGGTAAGAGTTCTTTTTCCTTTATTTCCTTTATTGTTACCTTAAAAACTGCAGGTTTGCCTGCCAAATTTTCAGACCTGTAATCTTCAGGAAAATTGACTTCCACTTCAACTTCGTCTCCTACTTTTCCGTCTATAAGCTGTTCTTCAAAGCCGGGGATGAATTGCCCGGATCCAATATTTAACTCATAATTAACGGCAGAACCGCCTTCAAATTCTTCTCCTTCCACAAATCCTTTGAAATCCATAATAACCGTATCTTCCAATTTGATAGGTCTGTCTGTAACGCTGATTATTCTAGCATTTTTATCCCTCAATGCTTCCAGCTCTTTTGATATATCATCTTCTGTTACATTATACTCTTTTTTCTGAGCTTCTATACTTTTATATTGACCTAACGTGACCTCCGGCTTCACGGTAACTTCAGCCTTAAAAACCAATCCTTTACCGCTTTCTATTTCCACTATATCTATTTTAGGTGTATCTACAGGTTCCAATTCATGCTCTATAATTGCACCTTCATATGCCTCCGGACATACTTCGTTAATCGCATCCTCATAAAATATTCCTTCTCCATAATATTTCTCAATCAAAGACTTTGGTGCCTTTCCTTTTCTGAAACCGGGAATATTAAATCTTTTAACGTTTTTTAAGTAAGCTTTCATTATACCTTCGTTTAACTTTTCTGATGATACTGTTATTTCTAATGTGGCTATATTATTTTCCACTTTCTCTAATTTTGAGTTCATCAACACCCTCCTCTGTTACTAAGTTTATTGAAATATCAACTTATCCTCTTCAACTTCTTAATTATAACATATCAATTCTTCATATCAAGTAGCCAATATAGAGAAAATATCCTCACTTTGTTTGAGCATAACATATTGAAATTATCAATGCAACTATACCAAAAACAGTACTTTCCTATTGCTTATAAATGGTTGCTGTTCAGACTTTAACTATTTCTGATAAGCAGCTTATTATATTTGCTATGATTGTCGTAGGGGCGATCTGTGATCGCCCGGTACAGCAGTTTTCCATTGAAGCATAAGATCCTTCGCTATCGCTCAGGATGACGTTAGTTGACGCAACTATTCCTCCACTGCGCTAACAGATTCTAAGCCTTTCCACAACGCAATCTTAACCAAATAAATCTTAACCAAATATTAATAATCTACAATAAAAAATATACATATATACAATGTCTGAACTATAATATGCAGTGTGTTTTTATAGAAATATTATTTCTTAATACTAAGTATTAACCTATCAGAAATAATTATATAAAACTTATCAAAACTTATAGAATTAATATCAGCCCCGCATTCTATTATATGCACTAGGCTCTTTCCATCACAACTTAACATTTTGGTTCCGCCGGATTTAATGTAGCTCTTGGCTTCGGCCAAAGTTAAATCCGTTGATGCTGCGATAAACTCTCCAATTTCAACACTTCCCGACAGCACTGCTATATCTTGAGTCTCAGATTTTTTTACAAGTTCCTTCACATATTCAATATATGCCAAATCACTTTCATCTTTATCATAAATCCTTGTCACAATAATCTTTGCCAATATCTCTTTAATTGCCTGTAAATCCAATTCACCTTTTTCTACAAGTTTCTCAATATCCCTCATCCTATTCGGAGATATTTCCGTAAGCAGTCTAAACCAAATATAGACACTTTCTTTATCCAGCTTCGATACCTTCTTGAAAATATCAATGGGTTTGGTATCTATAGAAAAAAGGCATTCTTCAGGCATGGGAATCGTTGTCATCACAACTTCCGGTATTAAACCCTCAACATCCATCATATGTCTGCACATATGGAAATTACTTATTTGATTATCTTTGCCGATTTCAATATCAGGGTTTATCTCAATAGAATCTATTCCGGTAATAAAAGGATAAATTAATTTAGCAAAAGTAAAATTCTCACCTTTGTCCAATTTTTCCTTAAATTTATCCTTCATTAATATATTCATTACATTGACTTTTTTCATAAGTTCTATTAATTTGGGAAGTTTCATATCATTCAACCAAGAGCTGTTATAGACTGTATTTACTTTTGCAAAATCTAAAAAATTGTCCAATTGCTTTTTCAAATGCTTTAGGTTTCTTTCTATGCTTTTACGGCTTAATTCTTTAGCATTCCAGACAATAAAAGGATCGCCTATCATTGCGGTAAAATCACCTATTAAAATCGTTACCTTATGTCCCATCCTTTGTAATTTACCGGAAAGCACAAGAGGTGGTATATCCCCTATTTGCATATCTATGGATGAAGGATCTATACCATATTTTACACTGAAGAATTCATTATTCGCCTTTGCATCTATAAATTTTTTTCTAATCTCCTCCTCAGGATAGAATTCCTTACACGAAAGCTTCAATATTTCTATTTGTTCTTCAGTTTTTAAATAGCTTAAGTCTTTCTTAAAGTCAGTACCTTCCTGTTCCAAATTTTCCATAAAGCTTATTGCATCTATCATTTTCAAACCTCCATTTTAAATGCTTACTTCTTATCGGGAAAATCAGAATAAGACTCGTTCAAATCAATGCTCTCTATTATCTCCATTGCCTCTTTATAATCTTTAGACATTACAAAAATATCAACTCCAAAAACCGTTCCCATAATTATTTTTAAGTATCCTTTATTGCCTTTATATCTTTTTATGACATTAATATTGTATTGTCCTAATAATCCCTCAATAATATCTGCCTCAACTTCATTGTAAGCCTGTAAAAGGAAAACATAATCAGTGTCATTTTTGTTGTTATTCATAAATAACCTCCCATTAGTTTAATAATAGTATTTATCAAACATCAAAACAACTATCACCAATATATTCTCTTAATATAGAATTATTAGGAACGCACTTACAATCAAAAGGAAGTAAATAATTGAAAAATTTTAAAAGCCTCTTCGCTTCAATATATTCTATTACATCTTCATTGATGTTTTTTAACAATGAAACAGCTATAGGTTTTAACACACAAAGCTCATAAGCCAAAGATGAATTAAAAACTATATCCGCTTGTTCCTGAAAAGGATAAATGTATTTATCCTCCCCCCGCCTTACCATATCCCACATTTTAATAGTAGCTAAAGCATCGGCGGATCTAAATTTGTAATCCCTGACTATTCTTCTAATAAGTCTTAAGTCTGAGGTAGGCACTCTATTATGGTTATCTATATTTAAATGAGTAAGAGCAGATACATAAATCTTGTATTTGATTTTAGACTTTATATCCTTTGTAAGCAAATAATTCAAACCATGAATACCTTCAACGATTATAATATGCTCATCAGAAAGTTTTAACCTGTTATCCTTCCATTCTCTTTTTCCTGTATGAAAATTATAACGAGGTATTTCAACTTCTTTGCCATCCAATAACCCGTTTAAGACTTCTCCAAAGGTATCCGTATCAATTGCATCCAGTGTTTCAAAATCATATTCACCTTCGGGAGTCTTAGGTGTATCCTTCCTGTCTTTAAAAAAGTCATCAATAGATATTGCGGCAGTTTTCATGCCATTAACCCTTAGCTGTATAGATAGTCTTTGGGCAAAAGTAGTTTTTCCCGAGGAAGAGGGTCCGGAAATAAGAACAAGTTTTTTTCTATCCTTTGAGTGGCTAATCCTATCGGCTATTTCAGCAATCTTCTTTTCATGGAGGGCTTCCGTAATCCATACCAGCTCTCTGATTTTTCCGTTTGAAATATAATCATTTAAATGCCCGATATTTTCTATCTCCAGTATCTTTCCCCATTCCTCAAATTCCCTAAAAACATTAAAAATCTGTGGCTGTGGTACAAAATTCGGAATGATATCAGGATTTCTTCTTTCGGGAAACCTTAGTATCAAACCGGGAGGATAGCACTTCAGTTCAAACTTTTTCAAATAACCTGTTGAAGGAACCAGATAACCATAAAAATAATCATAATAACCCATACAACTATATATATTTATATAATCCTTTTCTCTGTATTTTAATAATCCGATTTTATCGTATTGGTTTCTTTCTTCAAAAATTTCTGCGGCTTCTTTCCTTGGATATCTCCTTTTTGTAAACGGTATATCCTTTTCCACAATCTCTTTCATTTTATCTTCTATCTCTTGAACAATGTATTCATCTAATGGCTGTTCACTATGAATTTCACAATAAAGCCCTTTGCTCAAAGAATGTTCAATAGTAATCCTAGAGCCTTTCATAACCTCTTTGGCTGCGATAATTAATAAAAAAGCCAGGCTGCGAGAATAAAATCTGTTGCCATATGCAGAAGTAATATCTATAAATTCAAGTTGTGTATCATTTTCTAATGACATATCAAGCTCTTTAAGATCATTATTGATTATGGCACCCAAGATATCATATTTATACGAATTTTGAAAATCCTCAGCAATATCAATCAGTTTTGTACCTCTCTTATATAAAGAAGTATATTTGTTATCAATTTTAACTCCTATCATATCCGACATATTAAAACCCCCAAGTAACTCTTATATATAATATATAACATTTTAGCACATTTTGAAATATAAGTATTGCTAAACCCCTTAAAGATGTAAATTAGTTGTAACAAATGGCCTCAAACCCTGTTATTCTTTAATATTTTCGTATATAATGAAATCACAGAGATTATTGGTGATTTAATGCTAATACTCTTTATTCCTCCCCCTCATTCATAAATTTGCTGCATTTGCTTTTTAGCAAATGCAGCTTTATTTTTTGAAGATTTTTAAATATTTAATGGGCAAACTTTACGTCTGCCCATTAAAACAATCTACCTTATATTATTTTTTGGCTATACTTTCCGCTGTTCCATCTTCTATTTCAATAGGAGGTTTTCCTTCAGCTTTATTAATAGAACCATCTAATCCAAAATCTATACCCCTTATTTCTTTATAATAACGTATAAGAGATAGGGTTAATGCCTTTGCGGCATCCTCCCTATATGAGCTTTTTTTAATATAAGACAATTCTTCTTTATTTGTTATAAAGCCTAACTCCACTAAAATAGCGGGCATATTTGTTTTATTCAATACAAACAAATCCGGTCTTGCGACTACACCCCTTGACGGTCTCTTTAAAGCTTTTATGATTTCTTCCTGAAATATGGATGCTATTTCTTTGTTATTTATACTGTAAGCTTCGCTGGGTGTATTCGGATAGTATAAAGTCTCAATCCCTTGGGTTTTACTCATATATGCATTAAAATGAATGCTGACAAAAAAATCCGCATAATTCCAATTTGCCGCATCCGCCCTTTCCTGAAGTGATGTGTATATATCGTCTTCCCTTGTCATCAGAGTACTAAAGCCCAATTCTTTAAGGTTTTCATCCAGTCTTTTGGCTACATCCAAATTATAAGATTTCTCATAGCTGCCGTCTACCGCTTTTGCACCCGGATCTGTACCTCCATGACCTGCATCAATGATAACTAATACGTCCTCTGGCTTGGTTGGAACATGTGCAAGTTTTAACTCGACCAGTCCGGTATTTTTAGGTTCCAATACTTCGTATTCTACTTTTTCTTTAAGCTTAAACTCAGCTATTGTATTTACCTTTCCTTTTACCTTAACTTTGCTTAATTTTATATATTCCAACAAATTATCGTTAATATCATACAAATCTTTCTCGTATTCTATATCTTTATTAATTGTTAGTTTTAAAACTTTATTCTTTTTATCAAAATCCGTAGTATAATCAGAATTTTCCCCTGAATTTAATGTTATATAAGACGAGTTATAGTATTTATCATAGCCCATAAAAGAAAATGGTATATCGGCTATATAGACTTTTGTTTCATTTCCTTCATATTTAATATCATAGAAAGCAGATTTACCTAAATCAGCAACTATTCTGGCAGTGCCAATATCGAATTGGCCTGTCCTAACGGATTTGATAGTAGTAGAATTATTTAAGGCGATGTTTTGTTGTGAACCTTCAAAAACAGCCTCTTGAATATCTATAACAATTCTATCGGGATTTTCTAAATAAAATAAAGAACTATCTACAGGCTGACTCCCTTTTATTGTTATTACATCGCTATAACCCTCTTTTCCAATAGTTATGGGTTGGATTATGTTGGCATATACCAATGATATGGTTTTCTTATCCTGAGACTGTGTAACCTTGGCTTTTTTGTGGCTTTTCAAATCCACAACAACTCTGGCTACTTTGGGGTTGTTGCTAAATTGACCTATTCTAACCCTTAATATATCTCCTTCATCTATTTCCTTTGCCTCAAAATCAGTATCGGCAACAGCATTCATTATATCAATAACCAACCTGTCAGGGTTGTCCAATGTAAAGGTAGTATATTCAATTGGCTTATCTGCAGAAATATAAAGCTGAGGATAGCCACTTTCCTCGTTATATGAAATATCCTGTACTCTTGATATAGCAATAGGAGCTTCTTTTATTATTAAACAGTTTGCAGCCTTATCATACTGAAAATCATAATCTGTTATTTTTTTTAAAAACTCTAATGATACATAGGCTCTGCCGCTAACCATTTTTACCTTTTCATCCATTTTTACTTTTTGTTTATTGGCTGTGGCTTCATCTTTATTAATGATGAAAACTAAATTGCTTCCTGACTTAGTAAGTGTCATTGTCTGTGTATTAATGTCCCAGATTATGTCGTATCCAAGCCCTTCTCCTATAGGTCTAAGAGGTATCATTACCTTATCATTAATATTCAATGGATAAAACTCGCTATCTACTTTTTTATCAAATATGTATATGCTCTTGCTGCTTTGGGTATCCCCTTTTGTAGCCGGGCTGAGACATCCGATCTTGACGATATTTGAGCCTTTGTCGTAATCTGCAGATACACAAAACCCGGAGTAAATGAAGGATGCAGGCACATAAGCTCTTCCATTGACTAAATAAGGGGCTTTATCAAGTACAACTTTTTTATTGTTAACACTTGCATTCTTATCCCCTATAATAAGCTTAATATAAAAATTATCTTTACTTATATCCAATACCTTTGTTTTCACATTATATTTTACGTCATATCCCAAGGCTTCGCTGACAGCCCTAATCGGTACATAAGCTTTACCGGCCTCGATTATTGGAGCATCTACATTCTCTATTAACTTACCTAATACAATCAAAGAAGGCTTTTTAATAGCTGCGGAACTTGCTGCTTCAAGTGGTTGCGTATAAAAAGCCATAATAAAACATAATATTACTGCAAATATAACTACTTTTTTCATCAAAACTCCTCCTAATATTGCTATTCCAACTATTAATTCGACTTTTAACCTCTATATTCCTCTATTTTTTATATTGCAATTTGTTAACAATTTGATTACAGAGGAAGTTTTAATAAAAAAAAAGAGAACGGACAATCCATTCTCTAGACTACTTTAAATAATTCATCAGCACCGGGGGGATCTAATTTCATTTTTTCCCCGCCTTTACTTATAATAACCCGTTCTTTTTCTACTACTTTACCTATTATAGCAGCTTCTATTCCTTCAGAATTTAACAGCTCTACAAGCTTATCTCCTTCTCTGCATGTCATTAACATAGAACCGCTGGATATAAGCCGATATGGATCTATACTATAATAATCACATATTTTCTTAGTTTCATTTAGAACAGGAATTTTATCAAGATATATCTCAACACCTGTATCTGACCTTTCGGCAATTTCCCATACAGCTCCTAATATGCCTCCTTCAGTCACGTCATGCATGGAGTTAACTCCAAATTTGCCTGCCAAGACCCCTTCCGGCACTACTGATATGTATTTAATAAGGGACTTAGCGGATAATATTTCTTCCTCATTTAGCACGTTGGAAAGCTCATGGGCCAAATCTGATGCGATAATCGAAGTACCCTCCAGTCCTGCCCATTTCGTCATCACCACATCATCACCTACCTGAGCGCCTTTCGTGGTTATCATCCTATCAATATCAACCTTGCCTATGGCAGTAGTAGATATAACCATTTTATTGACAGCGGATGTTATTTCAGTATGTCCTCCCATAATCTCCACATTCAATTCCTCCGCCGCCGCACCTGCTTCCTTCATAACCCTATCTATGTCTTCTTCGTTTCCGTCAACCGGTACTAATAAGGTGAGCAAAACGCCGATAGGCTCCACACCGCAAGAAGCTATATCATTGCATGAAATATGAATTGCCAGAGTACCTGCTCCCGCTTCCGCTCCCGTTATGGGATCCGTAGATAATACGCAAGCATATTCACCAAATCTCACAGCAGCACAGTCTTCCCCGACTTCCGGTCCAACTATTACGTTAGGGTTTTTCCCGGTAATATTATCAAAAACCAACTTTCTAAGCAATTCTGTAGGTAGTTTTCCTTGTTCCATTTTAACGTCCTTTCTATAAATATCTATACAAAAAGATTATAGCACAGTAACAGATCAATCCGCTATAATAATTGAATATATTGCATGTTTTTTACCTCATATTTCATTACATTAGTTTTCAGCTTTTGGAGAAAATTATTAACAGGAGGTGTATCCTGTGATTCTAATTAGTTGTACCGAGAACTGTATACATCAAAAAGACGGAATGTGCTCTCTTGAACAAATCGGAAGAGCATCAAACACCACGACTAAAGGTTGTGAATTCTATGTAGAAAGAAGCAGGAAGCCCTCAAAAAAAAGCGACAGTACATAAACTGTCGCTTTAGTAATCTCCCTATCAATCTTCAAGTTTTTCTAGTAACATGCTGTTTATCATCTTGGGGTTTGCCTTCCCCTTTGATATTTTCATCGCTTGGCCTACCAAATATTTTAGCGCATTGCTTTTACCATTCTTATAAGCCTCTACGGATTCTTGATTATTCGCCAATACCTCATTTACCAATTCTACTATTGCATCTTCATCACTGATTTGTTTTAGCCCCAGTTTATCCAATAATGTTTTTGGCTCCTTGCCGGTATTAAACATTTCCTCAAAAACCAATTTAGCCGCACTGCTGCTTAAAAGGCCTTCATCTATTAAATCTATAAGTTCTCTTAAATATTCCGGAGGAAATTTAATATCTGAAATTTCCTGTTCTCTTTCCTTTAATATCCTTAATACTTCTCCCATAATCCAATTACTTACCGCCTTTGGATTCTTATAATCCTTTGCACATCTTTCAAAAAACACGGATAAATCTTTGGACAAGGTTAGCACAGAAGCATCATATTTAGGTATGCCATATTGATTTACAAATCTATTTCTTTTAAAATCCGGCAATTCCGGCAGATTCGTTTTTATTTCCTTTATCCATTCCGGTTCCAAAACTATGGGAACCAAATCCGCCTCGGGAAAATTTCTATAATCGTAGGTTTTATCCTTTGCCCTCATTGCTATTGTAACAGACTTAGCATCATCCCATCTTCTCGTCTCCGGTGCCACTTCTTCTCCTTGTAACAATAACTCCGTCTGTCTCTTTACTTCAAATTCCAATGCCCTTTCCAAGGATTTCATTGAGTTCATATTCTTTATTTCAGATTTTACGCCGAATTTTTCTTCATCGACAGGCCTTAGCGAAATATTTGCATCACATCTTAAAGAGCCTTCCTGCATTTTACAGTCTGATATCTCAAGATATTCTAAAATACTTTTCAATTTCTCTAAATATAATCTGGCTTCTTCCGGGCTTCTGATATCCGGCTCTGATACTATCTCGATTAACGGAACACCGGCCCTATTAAAATCCACTAAGGAATAATCCTCATCACCGGCTCCATGTAAAAGCTTTCCCGCATCTTCCTCTATATGTATTCGTGTTATACCTATTTTTTTAATTTCTTCCCCTGCCTCAATCTCTATAAAACCATTTTTACAAATTGGCATATCATCTTGCGAAATCTGATAAGCCTTGGGCAAGTCAGGATAAAAATAATTTTTCCTATCAGTCTTGCTATACAAGGAAATATCACAGTTCAAAGCTAAACCTGCCTTGACTGCGTATTCCACCACTTTCTTATTTAAAACCGGCAAAGCCCCCGGATATCCCAAACAAACAGGGCAGCAATTAGTATTTACTTCACTGCCAAACTCATTTTTACAACTGCAAAATGCCTTGCTCTCAGTGCTTAACTCTACATGTACTTCCAAACCGATTACCGTTTCATATCTCATTTGATTCACCTCTCATAACATAGTGAAGTATACTTTTTCCTATAGTTTAGGTTTTAGTCTAGTGAAACCCGCATTATTTTCATAGGCATAGCCTGCTCTCAGTATTGTGGCTTCTCCCATATGTTTTCCGACTAATTGCATCCCTATAGGCAAACCGTTGCTATTATACCCACAGGGCACGGTCATAGCGGGAACCCCTGCTACATTTACAGGTACCGTACATAGGTCACCCATATACATAGCCCCTTCATCCTTTACCTTACCCCCTATTTCAAAAGCTGCTGTAGGATATGCAGGTATAATTAATAAATCATATTTTTGAAAAGCCTTATCAAAGTCTTCTTTTATAAGCCTTCTCACTCTAATTGCTTTATCATAATGAGTCTTATAATTTTTATCTATCAAAGAATGAGTCCCTAATAAAATCCTGTTTTTTACTTCTTCACCAAGGCCTAGACTTCTGCTTTTTATATACATATCATCTAAATCCTTATAGCCATCTGCTTTATAGCCATATCTGACACCATCAAGCCTTGAAAAATTTGAACTTGCCTCTGATAAAGCAATAATATAATATACGGGCAAAGAATATTCAGAGTAAGCTAGACTAGTCTCTTCTATACAAGCTCCCAAACTTTCAAAGGCTTTTAAAGCAGTTTTAATGGAATCCTTCACCTCATCATCTATACCTGTACCATAATATTCCTTTGGTATGCCTATTTTTAAGCCTTTTATATCCTTTTTCAAACCTTCTATAAAATTATCATGGGGAATATTCAGTGATGTTGAATCCTTTGGATCATATCCATATAAATAATTTAATATAATAGCACAATCATAAACATCTTTAGTCAATACACCCACCTGTTCCAAGGAAGAAGCATAAGCCATCGCACCGTAACGAGACACTGCACCATAGGATGGTTTCATACCGACAATACCGCAAAAGGATGCAGGCTGTCTTATGGAACCGCCGGTATCCGTTCCCAATGCATAAAAAGCTTCTCCTGCTGCTACTGCCGCAGCGGAGCCACCGCTAGAACCTCCCGGTACCATATCTAGATTCCATGGATTTTTCGTAATCTTATAATAGGAATTCTCTGTAGAACTTCCCATACCAAGTTCATCCATATTTGTCTTGCCTATCATAATTGCACCCGCATTTTCAAGCCTTTCGCAAGCTTCTGCATTATAAGGAGGAATGAAATTTTCCAACATTTTTGAACCGCATGTAGTTTTAACATCCTTTGTGCATATATTGTCTTTAACAGCCATAGGTATGCCCAGCAAACTTCCGACTATTTCTCCTTGTGCAATCTTCTTATCTATCTCATTTGCTGCTTCATAAGCTTTTTCCTTTGTTATAGTAATAAAGGAATTTACTTTATCCTCAACCTTATCAATCCTATCAAATACACTATCTAATAAATCCTTTGAGCTTATCTCTTTTTCTAAAATTTTTTCATGGGCTTCATGAAGGGTTAAATCATATAAATTCATTAATTCACCTTCTTTCGTTATTCAATTATTTTACTTACTTTTATACAACCGTATAATTTTTCCGGTGCATTTTCCAATATTATATTCCTTTCAAGAGAAGGCATAACCACATCATCTCTCAACACATTGATAGTTTCATTAATATTTACAAGAGGCTTTATATCCTTTGTATCTATATCTGCCAACTTTTCGGCATACTTATCAAAGGCTTTCATTTTCCCTATAATCCTATCCGAGTCTTTCTCATCATATTCAAGTTTCGCCAAGGAACAGATATATTCTATGTAGCCTTTATCCATTTTCTCACCGCCTTTCAATCCAATTCTTGAAAGCTTCTTCATCTATTACTTGTATTCCCAACTCATTAGCTTTTTGCAGCTTGGAACCGGCATCTTCTCCGGCTAAAACATAATCCGTTTTCTTGCTTACACTGCCTGTTACCTTGCCGCCAAAGCCCTCTATAATTTCCTTTGCTTTATCTCTTTTAAAATCCGTTAAAGTCCCGGTAAGTACAAAGGTCTTGCCTAAAAATCTTTCATTGATTTCTATGGCTTTCCTTTCAGATTTCATATTTATACCCAAATTCCTTAATTTTTCAACAAGGGCAGTGTTTCGCTCTTCATTAAAAAAAGTCACGATACTTTCCGCCATCTTTTCTCCTATTTCATTGACGGATATAAGTTCCTCATAGGTGGCACCCATTATTTCATCAATGTTCTCAAAGGCTTCCGATAAAAGCTTTGATGCCCTTTGGCCTATCATTCTTATACCCAATGCAAATATCAATCTATCTAGGGAATTCGTCTTTGAGTTTTCAATAGAATTAAGTAAATTATTAACTGACTTTTCACCCATTCGTTCAATATTCA
>CAYXUX010000002.1:13065-14576 GCA_964468275.1 uncultured Clostridiaceae bacterium | reverse complement strand
TCAATAGAATTAAGTAAATTATTAACTGACTTTTCACCCATTCGTTCAATATTCACCAGTTCTTCTTTTCGATCTTTTAATAAATACAAGTCTCCCGCATCACTAATAAAATTATTATCCAAAAGCATGGAAATAATCTGGGGTCCAAGTCCGTCGATATTCATTGCATCTCTTGAAACGAAATGAAAAAGTGCCCTTCTTAATTGAGCGGGACATGAATTATTGGTACATCTGGTTGCGGATTCACCTTCCGGCCTTATGGCATCTGCACCGCAAACAGGACAGTACTTAGGCATTTCAAAAACCTTTTCCGCACCTGTCCTTTCATCCAAGACTACTTCAACAACCTCCGGTATTATATCTCCGGCTTTTTGCAATACAACTCTGTCACCGACTCTTATATCCTTTTCCCTTATATAATCTTCATTATGAAGTGTGGCTCTGCTAACCAGGGAACCGGCTATTCTGACAGGCTCCAATACAGCAGCGGGAGTCAATACTCCTGTCCTTCCCACTTGTACTTCAATATCCAATAGTTTAGTCTTTTTCTTTTCCGGAGGAAATTTATATGCTACAGACCATCTAGGGGCTTTTACTGTGCTCCCAAGAATCTCACGTTGCCGAAAATCATTTACTTTTATCACTAAACCATCTATTTCAAAAGGCAGCTCGCCTCTCTTATCTGCCCATATTTCACATTGCTCCCATACTTTTTTCCAACTTTTGCATAATATTAGATATGGGCTAATTTTTAATCCTATTTCCTTTAAATAATTCATAGCCTCAATATGGGTATGAAACCGGTCATAATCAATGTTTTCCATACTGAATACTATTATATTCAAAGGCCTCTTAGCTGTAATACTTGAATCAAGTTGCCTTAAAGAGCCGGCAGCAGCATTTCTGGGATTTGCAAATACCGCTTCTTCCGTTTCTTCCCTTCGGGCATTAAGTGCAAAGAAATTTTCTTTTGATATGTAAACTTCGCCTCTTACCTCAATATCTGCGGCTTCATTCAATCTCAAAGGAATGGTTCTAACAGTCCTTAAATTCGAAGTAATATCCTCGCCTTTTACTCCGTCTCCTCTGGTAGCTCCTCTTATAAAAGAACCATTTTCATAATTTAATATGACGGTAAGTCCATCAATTTTTAGCTCGACAACGTATTCAACATCCGCAGTACCAAGTAGTCTTTTGATTCTATTATCAAAATTTTTAATATCCCCTTCATCAAATACATTGCCCAGACTTAGTTTGGGAGTACTATGTATTACTTCATTAAAGCCTTCCAGTATTTCGCCGCCTACTTTTTGCGTGGGGGAATCCGGGTATTTATATTGGGGATATTCATCTTCCAGACTTATTAATTCTTTCATTAAAAGGTCATATTCATAATCGCTGATTTTTGGGTCATCCAATACATAGTAGCGATAATTATGAAAATTAATTTGTTCTATTAATTCCTTTATTCTTTCTTCTATTTTTACGTGATCCATAAAGGTACTCCCTTC
>CAYXUX010000002.1:0-12965 GCA_964468275.1 uncultured Clostridiaceae bacterium | reverse complement strand
TTAATTCCTTTATTCTTTCTTCTATTTTTACGTGATCCATAAAGGTACTCCCTTCCATAGTTTTATCGCCTTTTTATTCGCACTGTTACTCTGAGCAAAGCGAAGAGTCCTCTGCTTCGAAGGGAAGATTCTTCGTCACTAGCTTCTCAGAATGACAGTGCCGTCATCTCTATCGTCTTTAAAATAAATCACCTGATAATTTCAATACAAGGTCATCAGGTATCTCTTTTAAGAATCTGGATTCCATAGTATAGGAAGTATTACCGTATAAAGTCCTTTTAAAAGCCGAGGTTAGATAAAGCTCCTGCTTCGCTCTGGTAATACCCACATACATAAGCCTTCTCTCCTCTTCCAAACGATTATCCTCCAATATAGACCTCATGCTTGGGAAAAGCCCTTCTTCCATACCGCTGATAAATACAATAGGAAATTCCAATCCCTTGGCACTATGCAAAGTCATCAAGGTAATCCCTTCCCTTGCCTCGTCCAAACTGTCTATATCAGACATCAAAGCCAAGCTTTCCAAAAAAGCGGTTAAAGATTTATCTTCATTTTTATCCTCAAATTCTATTGCCGCCGATAATAATTCCTTTATGTTCTCTGCCCTTCCTCTGTCCTCTTCATTACCCTTTTCCAATTCTTCCAAGTACCCGCTTTTTTCTATAACTTCCTTTATTATAACGGATATGCTTTCATTCTCCGCTATTGTCATAAGCTCCGTCATCAATCCTATAAATTCTTTAATCTTACTTTTGGCTCTCTTGCCAACTCCTTTGACATCGTCAACGGACAAAAGCGCCCCATAAAGAGAATCATTATTTTCCCTTGAATAACCTTCCAAGGCCTCAAGTGTAGCTTTCCCTAAACCGCGCTTAGGTATGTTTATAATCCTTTGCAGGCTCATATCTCCCTCCGGGTCTTGTATCACACGTAGATAAGCTATTACATCTTTTATTTCTTTTCTATCATAAAATCGGTGTGCACCTACAATTTTATAGGGAACACCATTTGCAATGCAAAGCTCTTCAAATATACGGGATTGGGCATTTGTCCTATATAATACTGCAAAATCGTTCAGACTCCTGACTCCCAAGGAATTATTAATTTCACCCATAATGAAAGAAGCTTCTTCCCTTTCATCCCCGCCCTTGAAATATATAATAGGCGTTCCTTCTGATTTCTCCGTCCAAAGCTTTTTACTTTTTCTCCCGTAATTGTTTCTGATAACACTATTAGCCGCATTTAATATTCTTTGTGTGGAGCGATAATTCTGCTCAAGCTTGATAACCTTAGCATTGGGAAAATCTTTTTCAAAGTTTAAAATATTCCTGATATCCGCACCTCTCCACTCATATATAGACTGGTCATCATCACCCACTACACATAGATTCCCATGCTCTTTAGCTAAAAGGTTAATCAGCTTATACTGGCAATTATTCGTATCTTGATACTCGTCCACCATAATATAATTAAATTTTTGTTGATACTTCCTCAAAATATTTTCATTATTATTTAGTAGCCTTACTGTATTAAAAAGAATATCATCAAAATCCATAGCATTATTAGCTTTTAATTTTTTTTGATATAAAGTATATATATTGCTTTTCTTCTTGAGACGAAAATCACTTCCGTATCTTTCTGCGAACTTTACCGGATCCTCCAGTAAATCCTTAGCCTTAGATATAGTAGATATCATCTCTCTTGGCGGAAAGTTTTTTTCATTATAGTTCAATTCCTTTAAACAATCTTTCATTAACTTTTGTTGATCGTATCCATCAACTATAATAAAATTCTTCTTATATCCTTCCAAAAACTCCGATTCAATGCGAAGTATTCTGGCACAAGCCGAATGAAACGTGGAAATCCACATGTCTTGGGGAGTTTTCAAAAGACTCATTACCCTGTCTTTCATTTCATTAGCGGCTTTATTTGTAAATGTAATAGCTAATATGCTTGAGGGATATACCCCCACTTCCTCAATAAGATACGCTATCCTATAAGTCAAAACACGGGTTTTACCGGAGCCGGCACCCGCGAAAATTAAAAGGGGTCCTTCCTTATGCAATACCGCTTCTCTTTGTTCCTCGTTTAATTTATCCAAAAAATTATTCATTATGACCTCCAAAATTGCTGTTATTACTTCTTTAATATTATCTTAAAAAAGTCCATTATTCAATAGTTGTTCAAGCGTGGATAAAACCGTTCACTTATAAGCAATTTAAAAAAGCTCCGCAGCCTCCTTAATATCAAGAGATTACAGAGCTTTCTTTATTATTTTAAAAATTCCATCTGCTAATTCTATATTAAAAAATATAATTAATCATTTCCGTTTCCCTCAACCCTGATAACACTGCTTACTTCATTAACCACATCCAAGGCTTTTAATGATTCTATAGATTTCCTAAAATCTATCCCATTGACTTTTGATGTTATCAGGACTATTTCTGCACTGTCACCTTCAGTCTTTTTCTGAAGTACTGACTCAAGACTTACATCAAAATTACCAAATACACTGGCTATTTTCGCAAAAACACCTGGTTTATTTATTACATTCAATCTAATATAATAGGATGCATATATTTCTTCCATATACTCTTTTGGTTTATCAAAACTGCAATTAGATAGCATCTTATTGCCAAGTACCAATTGCTTCGCAATTTCAGCAATATCTGAAACTATTGAATTCCCTGTAGGCATTTGTCCCGCCCCGGGTCCATAAAACATCAGTTCTCCAATAGAATCCGAATTAACAAAAACAGCATTGTTAACACCATTCACTTTTGCCATTTGATGCTCTGCAGGCAGCATTACAGGACTGACTCCCACTTCTACCTTACCATCTATTTCCTGGGCAATGCCAATAAGCTTGATAACCCATCCCAGATCCTTCCCATACTCTATGTCTCTTTTATCAATTCCTGATATACCTTCTATACTGACTTTGTTTATATCTACCGGCATATGAAATCCAATAGAAGCTAAAATCGCCATTTTATAAGCTGCATCATAACCTTCAACATCAGCTGTCGGATCTGTCTCCGCATAGCCATTACCTTGAGCTTCTTTTAATGCCTCATTATATTCACTGCCCTCGTCTGCCATCTTTGTTAAAATATAATTAGTAGTACCGTTTACAATGCCCATGATTTTATTAACCTTGTCAGTACACAAGGTTCTTTTAAAAGCCCTAATTATAGGTACACCTCCGCAAACACTGGCTTCAAACTCAATGGCCAAACCCTTACTATCGGCAATTTTAAACAGAGTATCCCCCTTTTTAGCCAATAATTCTTTGTTTGCAGTCACCACATGCTTACCGTTTTCTAAAGCCTTTTTTATATAATCATAAGCAGGTTTTTCTCCTCCCATGACTTCTACTACTATATCAATATCAGGATTCTCCAATATATCATCTGAATTTATGGTTAATAATTCTTCGGAAATGGAAACATCTCTTTCCTTGGACAAGTTTTTAACGAGAACCTTTTCTACAATAATAGGTGCGCCAACTTGTTTCTCTATTTCTTCAAAATTATCAGTTAGTATCTTATAAGTACCTGTTCCAACCGTTCCGAAGCCCATTATCCCGACTTTTACTTTTTCTTTTACCATTAATATTACCTCCATTATAATTAAGTATTATTTTCAGGGTTTGTCCTTCATATGCGGACATTAGTATTTCAATTTCATACATTGTAACAGCTTTATAAACAAATTTCAATATCAGAAAATGGAAATCACAGGGGAATTATATCGTTTAATTGATTAGGCTGTTTCACTTTCGGAAACAGCCTAACTAAAATCTCTTACTTTTTATAATCGTAGAATCCTTTTCCGGACTTCCTTCCGAGAAGATTCCCTCTTACCATTTTTCTTAAAAGCGGATGAGCCCTATACTTCGAGTCTCCAAATTCATCATATAGTACATCCATTATAGCTAAACAAACATCATTACCTACCAAATCAGCTAAGCCTAAGGGCCCTATAGGATGATTAGCTCCAAGCTTCATAGCCTCATCAATATCCTCCGCAGTTGCCACACCGTCAGCTAAGATTCCCACAGCCTCATTAATCATAGGAATCAATATCCTGTTAACTACAAAACCCGGTGCTTCCTCAACTTCCACAGGAGTCTTGCCTAATTTTTTTGCCAATTCAAAAACAGTATCCCTTGTTTCTTGTGAAGTAGATATACCCTTAATAACCTCAACAAGCTTCATAACCGGCACTGGGTTAAAAAAGTGCATACCGACTACCTTATCAGGTCTCGATGTAACTCCTGCTACCTCCGTAATTGAAAGAGAAGAAGTGTTAGTAGCTAAAATGGCTTCCGGTTTACAGATTTTATCAAGCTCTGCAAAAAGCTCTTTTTTAAGAGCCATTTCCTCTACAGCAGCTTCTATCACTATATCCGCATCCTTTGCCGCTTCAAGTTCTTGGGCAGACTTAATATTACCCAGAATTTTCTCTTTATCTTCTTCAGTCATTTTCCCTCTTGATACTTGTCTGTCCAAACCTTTAACAATAATTTTCATACCTTTTCCGGGAGTCCTCTCTCTCATTGTAACTTCCATGCCGGACTGGGCAAAAGTCTGTACTATGCCTGTTCCCATTGTACCAGAACCAAGGACAAATACTTTCATTTATACGCCTCCTTTAATTATTTGTTTTTAAAAACAGCTTTACGTTTTTCTAAAAATGCCGTCATCCCTTCTTTTTGATCTTCATTTGCAAAGCATAGTGCAAAAAGATCTGTTTCGATAGCATTCCCGGTATCCATATCTGTACCTATTCCGCGATTTATTGCTACCTTTGCATATCTGACAGCTATTTGACCTTTTGATGCGATTTTTTTAGCCATTTCAATTGCTTTTGTCATTAACTCATCCTGAGATATGACATGATTAACCAATCCAATTCTTCCGGCCTCTTCCGCGTCAATAATATCTCCTGTAAAAATAAGCTCTTTGGCTTTTTTAACACCTACTAATTGGGGCAATCTTTGTGTACCTGCAAATCCAAGACAAATACCAAGCCCTACTTCAGGTTGGCCAAATTTAGCTTTTTCCCCTCCCAGTATTATGTCACAGCACAAAGCAAGTTCGCATCCTCCTCCTAATGCAAAACCATTGACTGCCGCTATTACAACTTTATCCATAAGCTCTATTTTCCTGAAAATTCTTGATCCGAGGATTGCAAATTCTCTGGCCTCTTCCGGTGACATATCTCTCATTTCTCCAATATCAGCGCCTGCGACAAAAGCTTTACCTTCCCCGGTAATAATAATAACAAAGACATCGTCTTCTTCTTTTAAAACATCAATAGCCTTATCTAATTCATTAAGTAATTCCGTATTTAATGCATTTAAAGCTTTTGGCCTATTAATAGTCAAAACAGCCACATTTTCTTCCTTTGCAATAGTTAAATTTTTAAAATCCATTTATTTCCCTCCCTTTACAATTAATAATTTAAATCAATAAAATACTATTCAAGTTTTGCCATATTCTTTTCTTAATCTAATCTTCTATTTCCTCCATCTTAAATCCTTTTAATAACATGCATTTGCTAAAATAATATTTCATATCTAAAATCATGATTTACCTATACTTTTTCAATAAGGATAGCCTCAAATTTACATACAAGCTCACATACACCGCATTGGGTGCATTTATCATAGTTTATTTTAGCTTTGCCTTCTACCATTTTTATCGCTTCAAAGGGACAAGCCTTCATGCAATCCCTGCAACCCCTACATTTGTTTTCTATAATATAAACATACATATTATTCCACATCCTTTTAACTATAGTTGCCTTTAAGTAAAATAGTTGCAAATTGCATGCCAATTGGATAATATAGATAATTTTTTATTTATAATGTATCGCTAAAATTCGCTTTGGATTACGTTGTAAGGTGGCTTAGGCTCAATCACATACAGACCATTAGTCTTAAAACTCAGTAATTGTATAAAACATATTAATCAATACAAAAACCGCAGTATATCGAAACGGTAATTATAGCAGGTTAAATTAACGTAAAAAAAGAAATAATGCTATAATTTCGGCATTATTTCTTAATACTATCTTTAATTTAATTATCTTAAAATCTTAAATTTATCCAACTATATCTAAGTGCTTGTATTCTACAAGTGTTTACTGCCGAAAATATAGCATTAGATTTTTGCTATATCTTTTCTATAATAACATCCTTCAAAATGAATTTTTTCCACTGTCTTATAAGCATTTTGCCTTGCAGATTCAACATTATTTCCCAAAGCAGAACAAATCAATACTCTTCCACCGTTTGTCAGTATTTTGCCATTATCATACTTCGTCCCCGCATGAAACACTATACCCTCAGCAACATCGCCTAAGCCACTTATTTCATAGCCTTTACTATAGGCCTCCGGATATCCTGCCGAAGCTATAACAACACATACCGCTGCTTCATCCATCCATTGTATATCCACTTCTTCCAGCTTTTCATCTACAACAGCTTCCATTATTTCAATTAAGTCGCTTTCCAATCGCAATAATACCACTTCCGCTTCCGGATCACCAAAACGACAATTGTACTCTATTACCTTGGGCCCTTTATCTGTTAGCATCAATCCAAAATATAATACACCTTTATAAGGCCTATTCTCTGCACTCATAGCATTAACGGTAGGAATTATAATGGAATTTAAAATTTCTTTATCCATCTCATCCTTATAATGCAAAGCAGGGGATACCGCTCCCATTCCGCCGGTATTCAATCCTTTATCGCCATCATAGATTCTCTTATAATCTTGTGCACTCACCATGGGCAATACGGATTTACCGTCTACAAACGCCAATATTGTAGCTTCTTTGCCTACCAAATGCTCTTCCAATACAATTATATTCCCTGCTTCACCAAATTGCTTATTCGTCATCATAGAGTCTATAGCTTCCCTTGCTTCCTCTATATTTTGTGCAATAATAACACCTTTACCTGCGGCTAAACCATCCGCCTTTATAACAACAGGAAAGCCGAATATATCTATACTTGCCTTTGCGTCATCGGGATTATCAAAGGTTTTATAAGCTGCCGTAGGTATTTTATACTTTGCCATCAATTCCTTGGCAAAGGCTTTGCTGCTTTCAATAATTGCGGCATTTTGTTTAGGTCCGAATACCCTTAATCCTCTTTCTTCAAAATAATCCGTAATTCCAAGGCTTAATGGTACCTCAGGTCCTACCACCGTAAGGTCTATTTTTTTATCCAAAGCAAAATTACATAAGCCTTCGATATCATCAGCTTTTATATCTACACATTCTGCAATCTGCCTAATACCACCATTACCGGGAGCACAAAATATTTCTCTGACTTTCATGCTTTGTGCAATTTTCCAAACAAGAGTATGCTCACGGCCACCACTGCCGACTACTAATACTTTCACTTCCTAAACCCCTTTCCTTTAGTGCTTAAAATGCCTCATACCTGTAAAAATCATAGATATACCTTTATCATTACACGTTTTTATTGATTCATCATCCTTTAAAGAGCCACCGGGCTGGATGATGGCCCTTATACCTGCATCAGCAGCAGCAACTACAACATCCGGAAAGGGGAAGAAGGCATCCGATGCCATAACTGCACCTGCCGACTGTTTTCCAGCCCTGTCTATGCTCATCTGTGCAGACCAAATTCTATTGGTTTGACCGGGTCCGATACCTAAAGTTCTGCCATCTTTAGCAATAACAATAGCATTGGATTTGACATGTTTAACCACCTTCCATGCAAAATTCAAATCCGCTATTTCTTTTATACTAGGTTCTGTAATGGTAACATAATTTATATCTTCTTTTTTGAAATCTTCATAATCAGAATCCTGTATCAACAATCCTCCCATTACCTTTTTTAAATCTTTCCCTTTGTCCGGCCTATAAGATATGTCCTTTAATTCTAAAACTCGTAAATTTTGTTTTTCTTTTAAAATTTTTAATGCTTCTTCGGTATAACTAGGTGCAATAATTATTTCTAAAAATATTTTAGCCATTTCTGCAGCGGTTCTGGCATCCACTTCTTCATTTACAGCTACAATACCGCCGAATATAGAGACAGGGTCTCCTTCGTAAGCTTTTTTATAAGCCTCATAAACATTCTTGCCCAATGCTACACCACAGGGATTGGCATGTTTAACCGCCACACACGCTGTTTCTTTAAACTCTTTTAAAAGATCCAGAGCTCCGTTAGCATCATTTATATTGTTGAATGAGAGCTCTTTACCGTTTAATTGCACCGCATTATGCAAGGCACCCTTTGATTTATATGAATCCTTATAATAAGCTGCCTTTTGATGTGGGTTTTCTCCATATCTCAAATCTTGGACCTTTTCATATGTATAAGTTAATAAATCAGGGTAATCGGGCAAATCAGCCTTTTCCTGTAAATAATTTGCAATCAATGTATCGTAATGAGCGGTATGTGAGAATACCTTTGCAGATAATTCAAATCTAGTACTCTCAGATGTTTCGCCATTCTCTGTAATCTCGTCAATAACTCTATTATAATCAGCAGGGTCTGTAATTACAGTAACATATTTATAGTTTTTTGCAGCAGCCCTCAGCATGGAAGGACCGCCAATATCGATATTTTCAATAGCCTCAGCAAGAGTACACTCTTCCTTCTCTATGGTGCTTTTAAAGGGATATAAATTTACAACAACCATATCTATGGGTTGGATACTTAATTCTTTTAATGTATCCATATGGGATTCATTTTCCCTAATTGCCAAAAGTCCCCCATGAATATTAGGGTGCAATGTTTTTACCCTTCCATCCAGACATTCAGGAAACCTTGTAATATCAGATATGGGAATGATATTTATTCCCTCTTGGGATAATGCTTTTGCCGTACCTCCCGTTGAAATAATTTCAATACCCAAATCATCCAGTTTCCTTGCAAAATCAGTTATTCCTGTCTTATCGGAAACACTGATAAGTGCTCGTTTAATCAATATCGTCACCTTCCTTAATTCTAACTTTTCTTCCTTCAATGCTGAGCCTGCCATTGCAATATAACCCGACAGCCTCCGGTAAAATCCTATGCTCCACTTTCAGCACTCTTGCAGCAAGGCTTTTTACCGTATCATCTATCATCACAGGCACCGAATCCTGTAAAATTATCGGACCGGTATCCGCATCTTCATCAACAAAATGTACCGTTGCACCGGAGATTTTTACACCATAATCCAATGCTGCCTTATGCACCTTTTCACCATAAAAACCTTCACCGCAAAATGCCGGTATAAGTGCAGGATGAACATTGATAATCCTATTTTTATATGCTTCTACAAATTCCTTTGTTAAAATTGTTAAAAATCCTGCCAATACAACCAAGTCCACATCATATTCTTTAAGAGTATCTATAAAAGCATTTATAAGACTAATCCTATCCTTGTAATCCTTCCTATCAATAACGATAGCTTTTATTCCATGGGCTTTTGCCCTTTTTATTCCATAAGCATTTACTCTATCGGATATAACTACAACAATTTCCCCATTAATATTTCCCTTTTCTGTTTCGTCAATAAGGGATTGCAAATTGGTACCACCACCGGAAATCAAAACGCCAATCCTTACTCTTTGCAAAATTCAATCCCTCCCTCACCGGGCACAACCTCACCTATAGTATATGCTTTTTCTCCCAAAGTCTCTAGGTGTTTCATAGCCTCACCGGCAATATCTTTATCAACAATAATTATAAGTCCGATGCCCATATTAAAAGTATTATATAAAGCTTGTTCCTCCATATTGCCCAAGTCTTTAATTAAATTAAATATCGGAAGCACAGGCCAACTTCCCAGATTGATTTTAGCCTTTAAATTTTTCTTTGGTATAGTCCTAGGAATATTCTCTATTAGACCGCCACCGGTTATATGGGCAATACCATTTATTCTAATCTTTTTTAAAAGCTCATGTACTGTTTTAACATATATTTTTGTAGGTTTTAAAAGCTCTTCACCTAATGTATCCGCTAACTCAGAAAATACAGAATCAACTTTAAAATCATTCATTTCAAAAAATAGCTTTCTCACAAGGGAATAACCATTGCTATGTATGCCGTTTGAAGACAACCCTATGATAATATCACCGGCTTTAACCTTATCACCATTTATAACTTTTTCTTTGTCCACTAACCCGACGGCAAATCCGGCCAAATCATATTCTTCATCATTATAAAATCCGGGCATTTCCGCTGTTTCTCCCCCTATCAAGGCACAACCTGCTTCCATGCATCCGGCGCTTATACCTTTTACAATATCCGCAGCCTTGACGGGATTAAGCCTTCCTGTTCCTATATAATCTAGAAAAAACAAAGGCTTTGCACCGTGACAAACAATATCATTAACACACATGGCTACACAGTCTATACCTATGGTATCATGCTTATCCATCATAAATGCCAATTGCAGCTTAGTTCCCACACCGTCGGTACCGGAAACAAATACCGGCTCCTTGTACCCTGCCAGATCCGGCATGAAAAATCCGCCAAAGCTCCCTAAGTCCCCCATAACCCCGGGTATATGAGTTTTTTTAACATGATCCTTCATCAGTCTAACAGCTTTATAACCTGCTTCTACATCTACCCCCGCACTTTTATAAGTTAATTTATCCATAATTCCACCTCAATATTTATTTCGCCTTACTATTGTTTATCGGTACAAAAGACTCTTCGTTGCTATCCCTCATACTACCTTTTATGTATCATAAAATCTATAGCGCTTTGGGGCACTTCTATGGGATAATCACCGGAAAAACACGCTGTACAAAAACCTTCTCCCTCACTGCCCACAGATTCCAGCAGTCCTTCCAAACTTAAATACCCCAAACTATCCGCTTCAATATAGTCTTTTATCTTATGAACAAAGCTGGCTGCTCCTACCAATTCTTTTTTAGAAGGAGTATCAATACCAAAATAACAAGGATTCATTACGGGAGGAGAACTCACCCTTACATGGACTTCTGCAGCACCTGCATCCCTCAATCCTTGAACTATCTTTTTGCTGGTAGTACCTCTTACAATACTGTCATCAACCATAACAACCCTCTTACCCTTTATATATTCCTTTAAAGGATTCAACTTGAGCTTAACATCCAACTCCCTCATAGCCTGAGTAGGTTGTATAAATGCTCTGCCTACATACCTGTTTTTTATCAATCCGATAGAATAAGGTATCCCTGACTCATTTGCAAAACCGATACCTGAAGGTGTCCCGGAATCCGGCACAGATATAACTATATCAGCATCCGCCGGCTGTTCCTTAGCCAACAATCTTCCTGCCTTCTCCCTAGACTTATAAATACCGATATCATCCATAACACTATCCGGTCTGGCAAAATATAAATACTCAAATATGCAAGCCTTTTTAGACTTAGTTTCTTCAGATTTAATACTTTCAACACCGTTTTTATCAATTATTACAATTTCACCGGGAGCTACATCTTTAACCAACTCTCCCCCAATTGTATCAATAGCACAACTTTCCGAAGCCAATATATAACCATCATTAAACTTTCCTAATACCAAGGGTCTCATTCCGAGACTGTCTCTTACACCGATAAGCTTATCCTTTGTCATTATAATAAGAGCATAGGAGCCTTTTATAGTGTTCATCGCTTGTTGAACCGCTTTTATAATATCATCTTTATAATGTTTTGCTATCAAAGCGGCTATAACCTCGCTATCAATTGTAGTACTGAATATCATACCTTGATCTTCCATTTGCTCTCTTATTTCAAAAGCATTTATTAAATTACCGTCATGAGACAATGCAAGATTCCCATTTTTATACTTAACCATCAAAGGCTGGGCATTAGCAGCAAAGCTTTGCGCCGACGTGGAATACCTGACATGACCTATAGCCATATCACCTTTCAACAGATTTAATATCTTCTCATCAAAAACCTCGCTAATCAAACCCATATCCTTATAACAAGTAATTATACCGTCATTATTAACTGCTATACCCGAACTTTGCTGCCCTCTGTGCTGTAGTGCTATCAAACCATAATAAGTATCTGCTACCGTATTAATATTTCCCTTATCAAAAACACCGATTATACCGCCCATACGTCAAACTCCTTAATCTAAGATTTTTTAAAGCTCCTCAGTTCTTACTTTTTCATCTTTTTTAAAAACCTTTTCTTGCATCCTCTGTCTATACAAGTTTAAAGCCTTTTTTAATTCTTCATACTTCAAGGATAAAATTTCAATAGCCAAAAGTCCGGCATTCTCCGCACCATCTATTCCCACTGTTGCAACAGGTATCCCCGGAGGCATCTGCACAATGGAAAGCAGCGAGTCCATACCATCCAAAGTTGATGACTTTATCGGTATACCTATAACAGGCAATGTAGTATAAGCTGCTATCACCCCGGGTAAATGCGCCGCTTTACCTGCAGCTGCGATTATCACTTCAAATCCAATATTCTCTGCCTCCTTGGCATATTCAGCTGTGGCATCGGGAGTCCTATGCGCCGATAACACTCTTACGTCATAATTAACCTCAAATTCCTTTAAAATTCCAATGGCTTTGGAAACTACAGGCAAATCTGAATCACTTCCCATTATTACCGCAACTTTAGGTTTATCTGAATTCATTATAATCATCTCCCCAATATGTTTTGTCAAAATCTTAATCTTCCACCGTTATTATTTTGTTAAACAGATATTTTAACCTTATTATACCCTTTAAAAACTAAAAAAGACAGGCAGTGAAACCTGTCCATAGCAAATGGATGTATTTCACTCATAGTCAAACAATTTACGGTTGTTTGGTAGATACTTTCGGACCTTATCCCCGATATTATATGAGCAATACGCTTGTCAATATTTATAAATTTATGGTATCATAGCTGAATTGTATCGTCAATAATGTGTGCCTCTTAACAGTCTTAACGAGTAAACTTTATATATAAATATATTTATCCAATATTTA
>CAYXUX010000001.1:0-153768 GCA_964468275.1 uncultured Clostridiaceae bacterium | reverse complement strand
GCCCATTTTGTTTTCAGAGCTTTTCTCAATTTCATTAATCAATTTATATCCTCCTTTACTATTGTACCTATTGTTTGGCCTTTAATAACTTTTACGATATTATCCGGAGTTCTTAAATCAAAAACTATTATCGGAACCTTATTATCCATGCATAAAGAAGCCGCTGTCGAATCCATAACACCAAGACCTTTATTAATCACATCTATATAAGTAAGTCTATCAAATTTTTTCGCATTTTTATTAAGAATAGGATCTGAATCATATACTCCATCTACCTTTTTAGCCAATAAAATCACGTCGGCCTCAATTTCCGCGGCCCTTAAAGCAGCAGCAGTATCCGTGGAAAAATAGGGATTACCCGTACCGGCTGCAAAGATAACGATCCTTCCTTTCTCTAAATGGCGAATAGCTCTTCTTCTAATATAAGGTTCTGCAATCTGTCTCATTTCTATTGATGTTTGAACCCTAGTTTCAACACCTATTCTCTCCAATGCGTCTTGAAGTGCTAGCGAATTTATAACAGTTGCAAGCATTCCCATATTATCGGCAGTTGTTCTTTCCATGCTTTTGCTGCTTCTTCCCCTCCATATATTTCCTCCGCCTACAACAATTGCAGTTTGAATACCCATATTAGCCAATTTTTTTACCCTTTCGGCGATGAAAGAAAGCATGTTTTCATCTATACCGATACCCTTATCTCCGGCTAAAGCTTCTCCGCTTAATTTTAAAATAATCCTCTTGTACTTAACATCTTCTTCCAAATCTAATACCTCCGGTTAAAATAATTTTCTACATATCTTTAAAAATTCCTTCTTATTTTAAAAAAGAGAACAAAATGTTCTCTTTTATCCACAATTATTTACCCATCTGGGACATAACCTCTTTTGCAAAATCTTCTTCTTTTTTTTGTAATCCTTCGCCTAACTCATACCTCGTGAATCTTCTTATTGTGATATTCTCACCTATTCTGGCAATTAAATCCATAAGAACATCTTTAACCGTCTTATCAGTATCTCTTATAAAAGGTTGCTCCAACAAACAAATTTCCTTATAAAACTTTTCTATCTTTCCCTCAACCATTTTTTCTATTATTTTATCAGGTTTCCCTTCATTTTTAGCCTGAGCTCTATATATTTCTTTTTCTTTTTCAATCAGTTCTGCATCGACATATTCTCTTGAAACATATAATGGATTTGAAGCAGCCACCTGCATAGCCATATCTTTAACAAAATTCTTGAATACATCATTTTTAGCTACAAAATCAGTCTCCGAATTAACTTCAATTAAGACTCCAATCCTTCCTCCGCCATGTATATATGATTCAACCATACCCTCCGAGGTTATTCGTCCCGCTCTTTTCGCAGCTGCAGCTAAACCTTTTTCCCTTAACAATTCAATAGCTTTTTCCATATCGCCGCCGGTATCCATTAATGCCTTTTTACAATCCATCATACCTGCGCCGGTTCTTTCTCTTAGTTCTTTTACTGTTGATGCCTTAATCATTTTATTCTCCTCCTAACAGAATTAAAGGTAAGAGATGTTAATAAAACAAACCCTTACCATAACTTTTGTATTTATTCAGAAAGTTGTTCACCTTGTTTTGCTTCAATAACAGCGTCGGCGATTTTTGATGTTAAAAGTTTCACAGCCCTTATTGCATCATCATTACCGGGAATCGGATAATCGACTTCTTCAGGATCACAATTTGTATCAACTATTGCAACAACAGGAATTCCCAGAATTCTTGCTTCTTGAATTGCTATTCTTTCTTTTCTGGGATCTACTATAAATATTGCACCGGGCAATTCTCCCATGTCTTTAATCCCTTTTAAATTTTTCTCCAGTTTTTCCTTTTCAGCATTTAACCTGATAACTTCCTTTTTAGGCAATACTCCAAATACCCCATCCTCTTCCATCTTCTCCAATTCATCCAGCCTGTCAATTCTTTTTTTAATAGTTTTGAAATTTGTTAGCATTCCTCCGAGCCATCTTTGGTTTACATAAAACATGTCACATCTTGTAGCCTCTACCTCAATTGACTCCTGGGCTTGCTTTTTTGTGCCGACAAATAGAACTTTTTTACCCGAATCAACAATTTCTTTTATAAATTCATAAGCCTCTTCAACCTTTTTAACAGTTTTTTGAAGGTCAATAATATAAATCCCGTTTCTTTCGGTAAAAATATATTCCGCCATTTTGGGGTTCCATCGTCGTGTTTGATGTCCAAAGTGAACACCTGCTTCCAGTAATTGTTTCATAGATATTACTGACATTTAATACACCTCCTGGTTTTTCCTCCATAACCCTCATCTCGTTTAAAAACAAAATGCACCCTTTAAACAATCAAGTTATGTGTGAATTTTCACAATTTGTAGTATAGCATAGTCAAAAACTATTATCAATAATTTTTATTAGCTTTACTGATATTATTAATCCGGATTTGTAATAATATTTACTATTTCATCAATTTTAGAACCTTTTTTGATACTGAATAACCCATATTGTATATCTTTGTTGCACCTTTTTATATAATCTATAAATTCTTGCTTATCTAAAATAAGCTCATTTTTTGAGAAAACATCCGCAAGCTTGTTTAAGTCATAATCCTCTTCAATAATAATCTCAATATTTTCTTCTTCACTATAGTTATTGCTAAGGTCTTCCAAATCAATGTTTTTGTTTATCAAATCTTTCGGGTCTATTACTAATAGCCCTTTCTTGGATGCTTCCTTAGCAATAAAATCATCAGTAATACTTTTGTTTTGTACATTAATATTGATTAAAGAAGACATAACCAAACCTAAACCGAAACCGAAAATAATGTTTTTAAGCCTAAACATTCCCATTTTTCACATCTCCATTATACAAAGATAGAATAAGAGATACTTCACCCTTTCCTATATCTAAAAGTCTTGCTATTTCCGCAACATCCATGCCCTTATTATAATATTCATAAATCATGTTTGTTTTTTTATTGGAATCGGATTTATCTAAAACTACTTTACCGATATTGTCATCGGATACAGTTTTTATTGTACTGATATTTCCTATTTCACTTTCTTTAATCTCATTAATGGACGTTTTGAACTCATTAATGCTGTGTTCTATTTGATCTACTAATGCTTCAGAAGTATATTTTAATTCATCAATTATCTCATCAGCTTCGGCAATTGCTTTTCTAATTTCTTGCTCTTTTACGTATAAATCAAAATATAAGCCTTCACCTTTAAGTTTATCGGAAAAAATCAAAAAAAGTGATACCATTATCATTCCCAATCCTATTAAGGTAAGAAAATAATTTGCATAATTAAACATTTTTCACCCCGACTATATTCTAATATCTATTTTTGATGATCTTTCCTGATCCATAGATGAACCTGCTTTTTCCTTGCTTTTTCTTTTATTCCTTTTATTTCTTTCATGTTCCTTTGAATTATTACGCTGATCATCTTTATTAATTCTTGCATTGTATAATTTATCAGATTTGTTTACTTGCTTCAATAATTTATCTTGATTCTCCATATTCTTTAAATTAGCTATGTGTGCGTTGCTTCTTTCATTATTAATTTCTAACTGTTTAGCTTTGTGTATTTCAGGGGTTTTCGGAATAAGCAATTGAAAGTCGATAGATTTTATTGACATATCCTTCCCACCTTATTTTTCATAAGAACCTATTTTAACTTCCCCGCCGTATCTATAAAAAGTGGCGTATTTCACTTGATCTTTTATATATAAAGAGCTACTTCCTATAGTAATTCTTGTTCCCGGATATACAATCTGTTCAACTTTTATCTTTCCATTGGAAATTTCCTCAATATATGCTTCTAAGCTTTTAATTTCACCTGTAAGTTTCCCTATTTTTTCTCTTGTCTGTAACTTCATAACTATTGACTTATTTAAAAGAGCCCTTTTATCATCCGGCAGACTGGCTTTTTTACTATACTTCGTAAGCAAATCTACAGCTTGAGAAAGTTTTTGAAAGTTTTCTTTTGTAGTTTCCAATTCATTCTTTAACGAATCATACTTTGTCCTTGTTTCAGGATTCGTGCCAACTTCCAAGTTAGTAATGGTTGCCATAGGTGAACCAATTACCTTTGCTTTTATCTCCTCACAAGCTTTAATATCACCGCCTACCAATAAACCCTTTCTGCCTTTGATCTCCATCTTTTTGCCGCAATAAACTGTACTATGCATTATAGCTTCCGCTTCAATGTCACCTTTAGCATATACTTTGCTGTTCTCAATAAATTTTGCTATTAAATCCCCATCGCATTGTAATTCTCCTTTATTCATACCTTGCATCCCTCTATGCAATACAATATTTCCCCCGGCTTTAATATTTGCCCCTTCAACAACACCATATACTTCTACATCTTCATCGGCATCTATTGAAAAACCGGTAATAACGTTACCGCTAACTATAACCTTACCATAAAATCTTATATTACCGGTAGAATTATCTACATTTGCAGGGACTTCATAAGTTGGCAACACATGCACTTTGTTATCAATTAACTTTACCTCTCCCTTGATCGTTGAAACTAAGCCTAATCCGTCCTCCGTGGCTTCTACATTTCTACCTTTTGGTAAATTTAACTTTTTTCCGTCTTTTGCTTTTACCTCTTCATTATAGACATTGTATCCGACAATACCTTCAGTGGGAGGAGTCATAGTGACCAATAACTGATCCTTATTAATATTTTTTATTAATGATAATTCTCTGAAGTCAACCTTCCCGTCTTCCAAGAAACTTACTTTTCTTTCCACGGATGTATCAAAATGATAATCCAAAGTGGCATCTTTACCATTTATAGGACCAGTTCCCTTTGCTATCAATATTTTTTGATTATAAATTTTATTATTTACAATAGAATCCAAAGCTTCGTTTATTACACCGTGACTAATACTATTTAATTTAAGTTGTTCCAATATAGAATCAAGCTCTGCTTCTTTACCTCCTTGAGGAGGAATAACAGTGATATATGCCTCCATCTTATCTTGCGATACGGCAATTTCATAACTGCAATCAATTATTTCCGGCTCTTTTTCATCGCTCGTTTCTTCATTTCCTAAAACATTTTCATCAAAACCGCTATTTATAGCATCTGAATCCAAAGAAGCTTCAATATTATTCAAGGTTTTTTCTAGATTGTTTATTTTTTCTTTATCGACATATTCCTTTTTAAGGACGGCCTTAATCTTGTAGTTTGTTCCAAAAAACTTTTTATTTTCTTCGAGTATTTCTATATCAATATTTTCTTTATCAACACCTAATTTTTTAATTGCTTCTTCAATTAGTTTATCTAAATTATTGCCTTGCAAAATTATTGAGTTATTAGCCAAAATATCACCACCTGTTTATTTATTCCAAAAAGAACTTTAAGTTCTTCTTCAGCCTGATAATCGCCTTTGTATGTAATTGAGATACCCTTGACTCCGATATACCGAGTATTAAACCTATTTCTTTATATGTTAGCTCTTCAAAATAATATAGTGAAATGATACTCTTTTCTTTTTCAGGCAGTTTATCAATAAATTCAGCAATAATTACTTTTAGCTCTTCTTTTTCGATTACCTTTTCAGGGCTGTCATCTAGGTTTTCCGATTTAAAGCTTGTCTCTTTGCTTTGTTCTAAATAATCATCTAAGGAAACCAAAGTATAAGAAGAAATGCTATTTATTCTTTTGTAATATTCATCCAGTGAAATACCAAGTTTATCTGCTACTTCTATATCAGTTGCACTTTCACCCTTTGTCGATTCAATTTCATCATATGCTAATTCGATTTCTTTAGCCTTTTGTCTAACGGAGCGAGGAATCCAATCCGTTTCTCTTAGAAAGTCAATTATAGCTCCTCTAATTCTTATCTGAGCATATGTATCAAATTTAACACCGCGAGAAATATCATATTTATCTATAGCATCTATAAGTCCGAAAATACCGTAGCTTACTAAGTCATCATAATCTACGGTGCTTTTATAATTCACAAACAGTCTCCCTGCAATATACTTAACTAAATAAATATAATGTAAGATGAGTTTTTCTCTTATCCGTTGATCCTTTTCAATTGTATATTTCTCCCATAGTATCGCCACATCCATAGTCTTAACTCCATATCTTATCTTTTTTATTTATTGTTCTTAGTATATAAAGACGCGGGATTAACCTCGCGAAAAGAATCTTTCTCAGGTAAATCCACATCATTTAATTCTTTTAATTCTTTATCGGAAATAGGTGGTATTTCAAGTTGAATGGTTCCTTTGTTTTCAGAATTACTTAATTTTGCTTTGTTTTCTTTACCGGTTAATACAGACTTTGCAATAATGCTTAATATTAGAAAAACTATTGTTAATACGATATTTACTATTGCAATTCTTTCAAAGTCTACTCTAAATAAATATCCAAAAATAATATTTATAACAGTACCAAGAAATATAAATATGTAAGTTAAAACATTTATAAAATCCATTTTATTTCCCTAACTTATATTTGTTTTATTCCGAATCCGATTGTTTTTATTAACAGTTTACCTGTTTCTGAATAAAGTTCGATTGTCCTACCATAAGTCCCGCCTGTATCTTCTGCTATTAAAGGAATGCCCATTAGTTTAAGTGTTTCCTTGGTAGCATTTACATTTCTGTTACCTATTCTCATTATATCAGATGTATCGCCAAAATTAAACATTTGAGCGCCACCGGCAATTTTACTTACTATATTGGATTTTTGTGCGCCCATTTCTATCATATCATTTAATAGTTTTTCAATGCCCGTATCGGCAAATTTCGCAGGGTTGCTATTATTTTTTATTTGCTTGCTATCAGGGAGCATAATATGAGCCATACCAGAAATTCTGCTTTTTTTATCATATAGACAAATACCTACACAAGAACCTAAGCCCAATGTTGTAAGTATAGCAGGTGAATACACAGTGTTCATATCGGCCATACCAACCTTTACTATTTCTGCCATACTTATACTACTCCTAAACTACTAAGTAATATTTCAAAAGAACCTCCATCCGGAATTAAAAAGAAATTACCTTTAACCAGATTTGATCCTTCAATAAATTCCGTTTCAATAAGAAGTACATGATCCCCAACTTGTCCAAAAAGTGCAACGGGTACACTCATAATTGCGCCTGCCATATCTATAGCAAGACAAGGTACTGAAACGTTAATTTTTAATCCGGTCAATGAAGACAGCGAAGATAAATAAGATCCGGCTAATATGTTTCCAAGTTCTTTTAAAGCTGAACGTTCCATTTCATCCAGTTCAGGATTAAAATCGTTTTTGCCCATCAATAGATTTGTTAATAGTTTAGAAGATGTTTTATCAATAATAAACATAATACTGCCGGTTATATCTCCGAACAATTGAAAATATATACCCGAAACTAAGACTTCCGCACCACCCACCAAATCAGCTACGTCTTTAAATTCAACAATGTTTACTTTTGGGACTTTCATATCAATTTTTTTTGATACCATTTGGGAAAGTGCCGTTACCGCATTTCCGGCCCCGATGTTTCCTATTTCTTTAAGCACATCAATTTGCATTACATTTAAATCATCTAGCTTAAAAGACATAATATCACTTCCTTTAATATAGCTAAATATTTAGAATTTTCAATACATCTAATAAAATTACTATCCTTTCTTCTAATTTCCCGATACCATATACATTGCCCGACTCAGTATCATCTATAGATTCGGGCGGCTCTTCTATCAATTCGTTATCAATATCAATAACTTCAGTTGCAGAATCAACTATTAAACCTACTGTTGTTTCTTCGGCATAAACAATAATGATTCTTGTGTTTTCAGTTAACACTGTCTTGCTAAGATTAAACCTTTCTTTTAAATCAATTATTGGTACTATCTCGCCTCTTAAATTGATTACTCCTTTTACATAAGAAACGGTTCTTGGGACCCTGGTTATTTCACTCATTTTTTCAATTGTTTTTACCCTTAGTATGTCAATGCCATATTCCTCATCATCAAGCTTGAACACCACAAATTGTTTTATAGACCTTTTACCATCCATTAAGCCCCCTCCTATACTATTGAATTTGTATCTATTATTAATGCAACCTGACCATCACCTAAGATTGTTGCTCCTGCAATAGCTTTTATATTTCCTAAGTATTTACCCAGTGATTTTATAACAATTTCATGCTGTCCGATTAAGCTGTCCACTACAAGTCCCGAATTCTTTTCTCCTTTTTTAACTACAACTAAAGTTAAGTACTCTTGTTGTTCATCATTACTTTTTACATCCAGAATTCCCGCAAGCCTTATAATAGGAAGCACGTTTTCTCTGTAAAGCAATACTTCTTGACCTTGTACATTTTTTATATTTTCAGCCTTTATTGATGTTATTTCCTTGATAGAATTAAGTGGAATAGCATATTTTTCTGTACTCAGATTTACCAATAAAGCTTGTATAATAGCCAAAGTTAATGGTAACCTTATAATGAATTTACTTCCGCTATTAATAACGGATTCTACTTCAACGTTACCGCCTAGGGATTCTATTTTAGTTTTAACAACATCTAACCCAACACCTCTTCCGGATAAGTCTGAAATATTAGCAGAAGTGCTAAACCCGGGTTTAAATAAGAAACCAATTATTCCGTTATTATCCAATTCATCAGCTTCAGATTTATTGATAAGACCCAAATCTATAATTTTGCTTCTAATCTTATCCGTATTTATTCCTTTTCCATCATCCTCAACTTCGATTACAACACTATTTCCATCTTGATAAGCTCTCAGGAATAATTTGCCGTCGGCCGGTTTATTATTTCTTATTCTTTCTTCCTTGCTTTCAATACCGTGATCTATTGAGTTCCTAATAAGATGAATTAAAGGATCTCCTATCTCGTCAATTACTGTTCTATCTAATTCAGTTTCCTCTCCTGTCATGCTAAGAGTTATCTCCTTGCCGATTTCTTTGGCTAAATCTCTTACCATCCTAGGAAATCTGTTAAATACCCTTTCTATAGGTACCATTCTTACTTTCATAACCGCATCATGTAAGTTTGTGGTAATTCTCTCCAAATATTCCACTGCTTCTGTCATATTCAAATCCACGGATTGTGTTTCTATGCCTTCCAATCTTGTTTTTATAATTATTAGTTCACTAACCAGATTCATTAGGTTGTCCAATCTATTAATATCAACTCTGACAGTTTTGCCTATTTTAGCTTTTTTTATAGTTAAGTCTTGGTAATTATCGGTTTTAATTTTTAACTCTTCATCATCTATATCGGTAACTGCAGCTTCTTCAAAATCTTTAATGTTTTCTTTAATATCCGATACTTTTTCAAAAATTACTTCTTCTATCTCAGAAATTGATTCGATATCTTTCCTAATAATCTTTTCATCTTCTGATGCTACAACTGCCAACTTAAACACTCTGTCGAATTTCTCATCTTCTATGTCCTCTACTTTTGGAGATGATTTAAAAATCTCAGCATACTTTTCTAAGGTCTTAAAAATAATAAAAGCTCTTGCTGACTTTAACATACAACCTTTAGACAGAACAATTTTTATCTTATATACTTTCATTCCTTTGTCTATGGCTTTTCTAGCGAGTTCTTCATCATATTGATTGAATGAAAAATCTTCAATATAATTATCTTTTTGAAGCACACTTTCCTTATTCTCTGCTTTAATAATCACATTGCCATTGTCACCTTTATTTAAAGATTGAAGCTTATCCCTCAAGTAGTTAATCCCAATTTCAGACTCTTCCCCGCTATTTGAAATACTATCTATAGAGGTTTCCAAATAATCAAGGCACTCGAATAATACATCTATAGTGTGTGAGTTAGCTTTAAAATCTCCATTTCTCAGGGAATCCAGAACATTCTCCATTTCATGAGTCAGATTCATTATAGTTACAAATCCCATTGTGCCGGCCATACCCTTAATAGTATGGGCTACTCTAAAAATTTCATTAAGCAGCTTAACATCGTCCGGATTGGATTCCAAGCCTAATAGACTTTGATTAAGGCTTTGCAAATGCTCTTGGGATTCCTCTATAAATATCTCCAAATATTGACTTATATCCATACTCTACGCCTCCATATATTTTAGTATTTGCATAGCAATATCTTCTAAAGGTAATACAATATCAATAACGCCTGCTTGTATTGCAGACTTAGGCATACCGAATATTATACTTGTATTTTCATTTTGAGCTATCGTTTTACCACCGGCTTCTTTAATCTTCTTTATTCCTATTGTACCGTCCGCACCCATTCCTGTCATTATAACGGCTATTATATTTTTACTTCTCAAATCTGCTAATGATTCCATCATAACATTTACCGACGGTCTATGCCTATTAACTAAAGGGTTTTGATTTGTTCTTATTTCATATCCTCCGCTCTTATCGATGACTTCCATATGATACTCCCCCGGTGCAATATATGCATATCCCGGTTTTGCTGCTTCACCATTCTCCGCTTCTTTTACCCTAATATTTGATAGACCGTCTAATCTGATTGCCAGTGACTTTGTAAAACCTGCCGGCATATGTTGCACAATAAAAATTGATGCGGGAATATCCTCAGGTAACCGACAAACAACATCTTGCAGTGCCTTTGGGCCTCCGGTGGAAGTACCTATGCCTATAATATATTTAATGTCTTTGCTCTTAACCTGCAATTGGCTCTTTCTGCCGATTACACTATGTAAAGCACCTATTTCACTCGGTTTATAAATATAGCTTGATTTTACTAAATTCTTTATTTTAGATAAAAGCTCGTTTTTTAACAACTTTATATTATCTTTTATAAATATTCCTTTAGGTTTAGTAATAAAATCTGCCGCACCCAGCTCCAAGGCTTTAATCGTAGAGTCAGCCCCGACAGTAGAAAGACTTGAGAGTATTATTACAACCGGAAAAGGTTTTATTTTTTTTAATTCTTCCAAGGTTGCAAGACCATCCATTACCGGCATTTCAATATCAAGAGTAATCACATCAGGTTTTAATAACAATGTCTTTTCAATACATTCCTTACCATTCTTTGCCGTATCTATAACGTTAATCAGATTATCTGTTACTAAGATATCCGTAAGCAACCTTCTAATCAAAACAGAATCATCTACTATGAGTACTTTGATTTTTTTAGATGTAAATTGTCCCAATCAACTCAGTCCTCTTTTAAGTAATTTTCTTTGTTCATCAAAAATAAATTTTATTAGTATATCCCTATCATTACGTTTCATATTCCTAAATGCGATACCATATTCAAATAAAAACGACTTTTCTATATTAAACAATTTTCTATTTATTATTCCTTCTAAAACGAGAGTGTTGTCTTTGTCAATTTCAAATTCAAGTTCAATCAGATCATTTAAATCCATTTCAAATTTTGAGAAAAAAAGAGCACCGCCACCGCTAATATCGGACAGAATACCCTCATGATAGTTATCCATATCATCTTTTTCATTGTTATCGATTTTTTTCATCCTTATAGTTCTGGTAATTTTCAATCTATAATATCCCCGTCGTTGCGTTTTCTTTAACTCCGATACGACTTTTAATCTAATAATCGAAATCTTCCCAAACATTTTCTTAAACACTCTTGCATCAAATTCATAAACAGCTTCTTCCTTTGATATGATTATCTTTAATAATTCATCATTTCTAAAATAAACTAAACTACCTTTATATATTGGACTAAAAATATCCAAAAATCCATCATAAATATTTGCTATTTGACTAACATATTCTTTCTTTGTATTTTTTTCTTTAGATATGACATGTATCTTATCTCCAATTTTAAAATATTTTTTTAAATCCAATACAATAACCTCCAAAAAAACATAACATTAATTAAAAAACCATTTTAGCTTATTTATAAACAGTTTTATACCATATTGAGCTCCTTGTTCTTCGTAATAATTATTCAAAAGTGTATCAGCTATATTCTCTATGTTTTTTGATGCCTCACTGTTTTTATTCATTAGTATAAACGGTTGTTGACTTTTAACCGCATTTTTTACATTTCTATCATTTAAAATAAATCCCAATTTATGAACCTTCATATCCAAAAATCTTTCGGAAGCCTCAGTTAATTTATTGAGCAGGTTTTTTGCTTCATCTATGTTTTCTGCTCTATTTATCAGTAGCTTAACTTCCTTTGTTTTATCCTTTTGAGATATTACTTTTATTAGGGCATATGCATCTGTAATTGCCGTTGGTTCGGGTGTGGTAACTAAAATAATTTCTTTTGCTGCGTATATAAAACTTAATACGTTATTTGAGATCCCGGCACCTGTATCAATAAAAACCAAGTCGGCTTCTTCATCTAATCTGCTTAATTGCAATAATAGATTGGCAAGTTGGTTCTTATCGATTTTTATTAAGTCTTGTATGCCTGAACCGCCGGATATAAACCTTATACCCTCGGGGCCTTCTTCAACAATCTCCAATATCTCCTTTTTATAGTTTATTACATCAGATAAACTATACTTCGGTGTTTTACCAAGCACAATATCAATATTGGACAGTCCTAAATCAGCATCAATTATTATTATTTTAAGTCCGAGTTGTGATAACCTGATACCAAGATTTATAGCTAAATTTGTTTTACCAACTCCGCCTTTACCGCTTGTAATAGTAATTACTCTTGCCGATTTCTTAGAACCTTTATCATATGTGCTTTGTTTTATTTTATTATAGTCCAAGTTGTCAAATATCTCACGTAGTTTTTCAGCTTGATCTTTCATATAATCTATCACCTAACAATGAATTAATAATTTTATTGATATCTGCAACTTCAATATCATCAGGGACATTTTGTCCTATAGTAACGTAGGACAAAGGTTTTTTTGTTAAGTATGCAGTGTTTAATATAATACCGAATGAAGATGTTTCATCGATTTTTGTAAAAAGCAATTTATAATCTTTTAAAAAACTATAACTATTGATTATCTCTTTGCAATCGGTCATTTTTGTTGTAGCGCTGATAACAAGATAAACTTGACTATCAATATTTTCGTTTAACAGGGGTTTTAACTCCATCAGCTGATATCTGTCTTTATGACTTCTGCCAGCAGTATCCACCATTATAATATCTTTTTCTCTATACTTTTTAACAGCATCCACAAATTCTAATGGCGAATAAATCACAGATAAAGGTACATTTATTATTTCGCTATATGTTCTTAATTGCTCAACTGCTGCTATACGATATGTATCGGAGGTTATAAATCCAACTTTCTTTTTTCTTGACAGGGAAAAAATAGCAGCCAATTTAGCCAAGGTTGTAGTCTTTCCTACTCCCGTAGGACCCACAAAAATCCTTACTTTTTTTGATGCATCATTGAAATCTTCGCTTTCCTTCGGAAAGTATTCCAACAAGATATTGTAAATAAAGTTTCTGACGATATTTTCGTCTTCTTGCATATGCAATGTCAAGTCAGCGTTAATTCGCTCTTTTATATCTCTAATAATCTCTTCCTCAACTTCATTTTTTCTCAGTCTGTTTAAGTATTCTTTAACAAGATCCGAATATCTATCATCATCTTCTTTAATAGTATTATAAACTTTATTTATCATAGTCTTTAGCTCACTAAACTCAGACTGCATATTATCCATTGTCATATTAACATCAATACTTGATAAAATATTTTTTTCTTTATTATCAACAAAGCTGCTATTAATATAGTTTTCCTTTTTTTGTTCAGCCTCTTTTACAGCATAGGGCTTTTTTTCATCTCGTTTTACATAATCGTCTATAGTCGCTACCACTTCAATTAATGGTCGAATAAAGAAACCGGCAATTCCTCTTTTTCTGACTTTTCTGGTGCTAATTATTATAGCATCTCTGCCTAAATCCATTTTTACTTTTTGCATCGCTTCTTGAACTGTTTCACCCATATATCTTTTTACTCTCATCAAATATTCACCATCCCAATTGATTGTACCTCAATAGAAGGATCAATCTCATTATAAGATAATACTGTTAATCCGGGTACAACCCCCTCAGTAATTCGTTTAAAATATATCCTTACCATCGGCGAAGTTAAAATAAGAGGTTGTTCGCCTATAGACATTACATTTTGCACTTCCTTCATCAAGCTGCTTGCGATGCGTTGCGAAACATCAGGGTCAACGGATAAATAAGTGCCATAATCAGTCTGTTGTATTGAATCAATTATCGTTTGTTCCAGCTTATGATCCAGTGTTATCACTTTGGATTTATTACCGTTTATAAACTGCTTTGTAATTGCGCGGGACATGGCTTGTCTGACATATTCCGTAAGCATATCCGTGTCTTTTGTAATTGAAGCGTAATCAGCCAGCGTTTCTAATATAGTCACTAAATCCCTTATTGATATATCTTCTTTTAATAAATTTGATAAAACTCTGTGCACCTCACCCAGTGAAAGAACCTTGGGGACCACCTCATCTACCAATGCGGGATACGTTTCTCTAACATTATCCAAAAGTCTTTGTACATCTTGTCTCCCCAGTAACTCTGCAGAATATCTTTTAATTATTTCAGTTAAGTGTGTCGCAATAATTGAAGGAGAATCAACTACAGTATATCCCATCATCTCCGCCTTTTCTTTTTGACTCTCACTTATCCACACGGCAGGCAAACCAAAAGCCGGTTCCACCGTTTTAACTCCCTCAAGTTCTCCTTCAGCAGTACCCGGATTCATGGCTAAAAAATTATCAAACATTATCTCGCCACTTGCAACTTCTACACTTTTTATCTTAATCAAATATTCATTAGGTTTTAATTGTATATTATCTCTGAGCCTTATTATTGGCACAACAATACCCAAATCTAAAGCACATTGCCTCCTAATCATTACAACTCTATCTAAAAGATCACCGCCTTGCTCAGAATCCGCTAATGGAATAATACCATATCCAAACTCCAATTCGATAGGATCTATCTGTAATAAAGACATAACATTTTCCGGTTTACGAATTTCATCCACTTCTATATCCTGCTCCAATATTTCTTTTTTAAATTCTGCTTCTTTTATAGTCTTTTGTAAAACAAAAGCCATAAATGCCATTAACCCGGACAGTATTAAGTTAGGAACAGCCGGTAAACCTGTAAAAGCCAACAAAAATATAATTGCCGAAACTATATATAGAGATTTTGGTTGTGTTAACAATTGCATTAATATATCTTCACCAAGATTAGAATCCGATGCTGCTCTTGTAACAATTATACCGGTAGCTGTGGAAATCAACAAAGCGGGAATTTGGCTTACTAAACCGTCACCAACGGTAAGATTGGTATATACGGAAGCAGCGGTTGAAAAATCCATACCTTTTTGTAGCATTCCAATCGCAAAGCCTGCAGTTATATTGATTATAGTAATTACTATTCCGGCTATAGCATCTCCTTTAACAAATTTACTTGCACCATCCATAGCTCCGTAAAAATCAGCTTCCCTTTGAATTTTCACTCTTCTTTCTCTGGCTTCACCCTCACTTATCAACCCGGAATTCAGGTCCGCATCAATAGCCATTTGTTTTCCCGGCATAGCATCTAAAGTAAACCTTGCCGACACCTCGGCAACTCTTTCTGCACCTTTGGTAATTACCATAAACTGAATGACCACGATTATTAAAAATATTATAATTCCTACAATAGGATTATTACCGATAACAAAATGTCCAAATGACTCAATAACTTTTCCTGCGTTGGCGTTGCCCAGTATAAGCCTTGTTGAAGAGATATTCAAGCTTAAACGAAATAAAGTAGTAACAAGAAGCAAGGATGGGAATATAGAAAATTGCAATGCTTCTTTTGTGTACATTGAGATTATTAGTATCACCAAAGATAGCGATATATTAAACGTTAATAACATATCCATTAAGAAATTTGGTATTGGAATAACTATTATTAGTACTATTCCAATAATAGCTAAGGATACAATAACATCTCCAAACTTAAATACTCTATCCATTTTGATTCTCCTTTAGACTGTAAACATAAGCCAATACCTCAGCTACCGCTTGATATAAATCCTCCGGAATTTCTTCTCCGATATCGACACTTCTAAATAATACATGTGCCAGATTCTTATTTTCAACTATAGGTATAATACTCTTATTTGCAACCTCTTTAATCCTTTGAGCAATTAAATCTTTGCCTTTTGCAAGAACATATGGTGCTTCCGCCACATCCGAGTCATATTTTATTGCAATAGCCAAATGTATTGGGTTAGTAATGATTACATCAGCTTTAGGTACATCCGCCATCATCCTTCTAAGAGATAATTGCCTTTGCTTCTCTTTTATTTTTGATTTCACTTGAGGGCTTCCTTCAATTTGTTTATATTCTTCTTTAACTTCCTGCTTAGTCATTTTTAAATTTTTCTCATACTCCCAAATTTGGAACCCGTAGTCGAATAGGGATAGTATCAGTAAGATTATTGACACTCTTAATCCTATAGAAATTATAGAATTTCCGATAAATGCAACGGAATTTTTTAAATCCATTTCCAGCAGTTTTGGAATAGAATTGTAATTATCTCTAAAAAATTTAAAAATGAAATACCCAATCAAAACAATCTTTAAAATGGCTTTTAAAAGCTCGACTATTGAATTTTTTGAAAAAAGTCTCTTAAATCCTTCTACGGGATTTAATTTGCTAAACTTTGGGGCTAATGGTTTAAGAGTGAATAAAAATCCTACCTGTAAATAATTTGCAAACATAGAAGCAAATGCGGAAACCAATAAAATCGGTATTATTAGCCTCATATATAATTCAATAGAGTAATTAAAAGTATCTTTTATGTTCCCATTTTTACTTAAATCGGGAGAATAATAATAAAGAGAGAAAAACCTGCTGAGAGCAATATTAAAATTTTGATATAAATATTTAGATAATAGCTTTATTGTCCAAAACATTGATAATAATAAAACTGCTGACACTATTTCTCTGCTTTTTGCGACCTGTCCTCTTTCTCTGGCTTCCCTTTTCCTTTTTGGCGTAGCCCTTTCAGTTTTTTCCTCCGAAAACAGTTGTAAATTAATATCTATATCATACAAATTTATCATCCTTTAGCCATGCTTTGAAGAATTACACTCATAAAGGCATATAGTTTATCAAAAATATATTCTAAGGTACTTGCAAATGCCGGTAAAATAAATATCAAAGATAAAAGCCCTACAATTATTCTTAGAGGCAAGCCGATAATAAGTACATTCATTTGCGGTACAGTCCTAGCCAATATGCCTAAAGATACTTCCGCTAATAAAACCGCCGCTATTATTGGTATACCAATTTTAAAACCTATAAGAAAAGATTCTACAAATATACTAATTAAATTGTTAGTAATGACATCCGAAAATACCAAAGCATCAATAGGTACAACAACATAACTTTTTATTAAAGCCGATAAAAAAATATGATGCCCGTTTGTTATTAACAGTATATTTAAAGCCAGCAAATATAGAAAATTTCCTAGTAAGGGTACTTGAACATTATTTATCGGATCTATTATATTTACCATACCAAAACCCACCTGTACATCTATAATTTGACCGGCAACTAAGAGCGAAGAAAACACAAGAAAAGAGACAAAGCCTAATAAAATTCCGACTAAGAACTCTTTAAAAATTAGTATCGAAAAATCTATTAAATTATAATAATTTACATTAATGTCTCCAAGACCCGGTGCAACAATAAAAGTACAAAATAATGCCAAGCCAATTTTTAAATATGTAGGCATATTCTTCCTAGAAAATACCGGACTTATAACAAAAATTGAAGTCATTCTTACAAGCACAAGTAAAAATATTAAAAACTTATTAATAAAAATATTACTCACATCATACATTATTCTACCTTATATATCGATATATATTTTCATATAAATCTATTGCAAATTCGGTCATTATATTTCCCATCCAAGGCCCAAAAATAAGCAAAGTTAAAAAAATAGTTACAATCTTGGGAATAAAAGATAATGTAGGTTCCTGTATCTGGGTTGTCGCTTGAATAATGCTTACCATTAACCCCACTAATAATGATAAACCAAGCATCGGAGCACTTACCAACAAAGCCACGGTAATAGCTCTTTGAGCCAAATCAATAATTATACCCTGATCCACTCTATCACCTCCGTTAATTAAACCCTAACAGCAGGGATTTGATAATAAGATTCCAACCGTCAACCATAACAAACAGCAGAATCTTAAAAGGTAATGATATCATAACAGGAGGCAGCATCATCATTCCCATGGACATTAAAGTACTGGCAACAACCATATCGATGATTAAAAAAGGTACATAAAGGAAAAATCCCATCTCAAAAGCTGTTTTCATTTCGGATATAATAAATGCAGGAATCAAAGAAGCAGTAGATATATCATCAAGTTCTAATGCACTTTCAATATTCCCCAACTTTAAAAAAAGGGCTAAATCTTTTTCTCTGGTGTATTTAAACATAAACCTCCTTATAGGCTCAAGAATCTTTTTAATTGCTGCTTCTTGTTCTATTTCCTGATTTACATAAGGTTGTATGGCGGTCTCATTAATTTCAGCAATTACCGGAGACATTATAAAAAAAGTGAGAAACAGTGCGAGTCCTATTAAAGCTTGATTAGGCGGCATTTGTTGAATCCCCACGGCGCTTCTTGTAAAGCTTAACACTATAATTATCCTGGTAAAAGACGTAACCATTATTAACAATGCGGGTGCCAAGGACAAAATCGTAAGCAAGAGCAATATTTGCAGGCTCAAGGCGATTTCTCCGGGTGATTCTGCAGCTTTAATATTTAAATCAATACTTGGTACAGGTATATCCGGTTGTGCAGCTACATTACCTGTAATAGCAATCAATAATATAATCGTTAACAGTATTAAAAAAAACAATTTTTTAATCATTTTTACCTCTATTTTTTATAACTTTTATTATGCTATGTATAATGCTTTCTCGTTCCTTTTCCTGTTCTTTAAAATAATATTCACTGATTCTGTCACTTTGCGTATTTTTGAATTTGGAACCTGTATCATTTTTATTTGCAATTATTGCACTCTTAATATCTTCTTCAGATAATTTATATAAAAAATTAATGTTTTTTTGTGCAGAAGATATCAAAAAGTAATCCTTCCCAATACTAATTATATAAATGTTTCTATCATATCCTAAAGACAATGTCTCAACAATCCTCATTATTTTTCTTCTGCCAAAGTTTTTTCTTGCTAAGAATTTGGATAAATAGTAACTTCCACCTAGTATAATTAAGAATACTATCAAAATATATACTATTTTCATAAGACTCATAAAAAAACTAATTTCTGAATTCTCACTCAAAGGACTACAAGAACTCAATATTATCTGATTAAAAAAAAACTTATAAAAACCATACATGAACTACCCCAATACTTTCTTTACAGCCTCAACTATTCTTTCCGGTTGAAAGGGTTTAACAATAAAATCTTTCGCACCCGCCTGTATTGCTTCTATTACCATAGCTTGTTGTCCCATAGCGGAGCACATTATTATTTTTGCAGAACTATCAATTTTCTTTATTTCCTTTACGGCTTGTATTCCATCCATCTCCGGCATTGTTATATCCATAATAACTAAATCCGGTTTTGATTCTTTAAACACATCTATTGCCTTTACGCCATTTTCAGCTTCACCTGCTATTGTAAATCCATTCTTTGTCAATACATCTTTTATCATCATTCTCATAAAAGCTGCATCATCTACGATAAGAATTCCATTTACCATTTCTATCCTCCTCGATTATGCTTATTATACTACAATTCTCTGACCAATCTTTTACTAGGGCTAACAATATCTGTTATTCTGACTCCAAAACTTTCATCAATGACAACTACTTCACCTTTTGCAATAAACTTACCATTTACAATAATATCAACAGGTTCACCGGCTAATCTGTCTAATTCTATTACACTGCCGGGTCCAAATTCTAATATTTCTTTTATCAGTTTTTTTGTACGGCCAAGTTCAACACTTACTTCCAAAGGCACATCTATTATTAAATCTATATTTTCTTTGCCGCCCTGTGCTCCGTGATTATCAAAGGATTGAAATTGCACCGGTTGAACATTAATGGGTATCGAATCCCTTTTAATATCACTGCTAATTTGGGAACTCACAACGTCAAGTTCTGCCATTTGTATATTATCTGTTTTAATTCGACTTTTTTTAGTTTTTTCCTGCTCTTTTATGTTATTTTCTTTCTCTTTCGCAGTATCTTGTTGGGACATTAGAATATAAACCATTTTTTTTGCAAAATCATAGGGTATCAATTGCATTATTTCGCTATCAATAAAACCCTTAACAATCATTTTAAAAGCAATTTTAACAACAATACCCTGATTTACTAAATCCTCGGGCAATCCATCTTCAAATCGTATAACATAGGCTTTTGGCGGTGAAATATTAATATTCTTTTTAAACATAGTTGATAAAGACGTACATGAAGAACCTACCATCTGGTTCATTGCCTCACTTATTGCACTTAAATGAAAATCGGATATTTCTTCATCAATATCCACCTGGGTGCCACCCATCATTAAATCGGTTATTATCCTTACATCATCTTCTTTTAAAACCAATAAATTTATACCTGCTAAACCTTCAGTATATTTAACCTGAACACCAACATAAGGCATTGGATATTTAACAATTAAATCATCCCAAGTCATAACGCTTACTTTGGGAGTGGTAATTGTAACTTTATTATTAAGCAATGTGGACAATGTAGTAGCAGATGTTCCCATGCTTATATTACCAATTTCCCCCAAAGCATCAATTTCTTCTGATGTCAATTCTAATATTTTATTACTTTGATCCTCCGATGAAGTATCACTGCCTTTTAACAAAGCATCAATCTCTTCTTGGGATAACATTTCGCTCATTTTATTCAGCCTCCTTTTTTTCGACTTTTGTTACCTTAACTGCTATTTTATTTTTTTTAACACCAGGCACACCATAATATTTTAGCTTATTACCAACAAGTATTTGCATTTGATCGTTTACTGAATTATTTAAAAGTACTACATCACCTTTTTGGAGATTTATAATATCTTTAACAGTTAGATTGCAATTGCCTAAAATTACGGAAATAGGTAATATTGTTGTCTCAATTCTTTTCTCTATGTTTTTTATGCTGCTCTCGGTTATATCCTTAGAAATACCGGAAAACCAAAACCTTGTGCTTAGTTTTGATATTATCGGTTCAATAACCAGATGCGGTATGCAAATATGCATCATACCTTCTATAGAGCCTATGTTCAAACTTAATGTAATTAATGCAATAGTTTCATTAGGTGAAATTATTTGAGCAAACTGTGTATTTGTTTCAATTTTTGTTAACTTAGGTTTTAAATCTATAACATTTTTCCATGGATCTTTGAGATAATTCAGTATCTGAGCAAAAACTTTTTCAATTAGAGTCAATTCAATTTCAGTAAATCCCCTAGTCCTTTCAAAAGTATCTCCGGTTCCGCCTAAAACTCTTTCAATCATTGTAAAGCTAATACCTTGGCTAATCTCAATTAAAACTGAGCCTTTTAGGGGTAAAAAATCAACAATGCCTAAAGTAGATGGGTTAGGCATGGAATTGCTAAACTCATAATAGGTTAATTGATCCACGGATTCCACTTCTATTTGTACTAACGATCTTAAAAAACCGGATAAATAAGTTTGTAAAAGCCTTGAAAAATTTTCATGAATCATTTGTAACGTTCTAAGCTGATCCTTGGCAAATTTATTAGGTATTTTAAAATCGTAACTCTTTATTTTCCTTTCTACCTTTTTTTCTTCTTCTATTCCTTTAACGTCAAGCTCGCCTGTATTTAAAGCATTTAACAGAGCATCTATTTCGCTTTGCGACAGCACTTCAGACAAAGCTTTCACCTACCTTATTGAATAATAAATTCTCGAAAATATACATTTAAAACATCTTTCGATTTGATAATGTTTCTTATACTATCTGTTATTTCTTTCTGAAGGTTAATTTGACCCTCGGCACCATCAAAATCTTTTTCTTTTTTCGATCTTAATATCAGGTATATTTCGTTCCTAATCTCTGATTCTCGGGCTTTTACTAATTCTTCAATCTTTTTATTTGCTAATTCTACTTCTATTACCGTCTTTAAAATTTTCTTGCTGTCTTTTATATTTGTAACAAAAGATTCATCAAACCCATACATGACTATTTTTTTATTAATTTTAATAGCTTTTTCTTTTGAATCCGGTATTTTTGTCGTTACAATGATAAAAACGATACCTAAGATAATCAGAATTAAAAGAACAACCGCAATTATTATCAAAAGCATTTTTTTATTCATATATAAATCCTCCAATATTTCTAATTGAGACTTCCTCGACTTCTTTTCTCAATATTACTATATCTACCCTACGATTGTTTTGCCTTCCTGTAGGTGTCTCGTTCGTATCTATCGGGTGGTACTCACCATAACCTGCCGCAGAAATCCGCCAAGGTTCAATATCGTTTAATTCAATTATATATTTAACTACATTTACTGCTCTTGTAGTCGATAATTCCCAATTTGAGGGAAACTTGCTGGTACTTATCGGTACATTGTCTGTATGACCTTCTATCCTCATAGGTTTGCCGCTATCCTTTATCACATCTGATATCATATTGATTATGTACTTGGCATCATTTTTGATTTCAGCCCTGCCAAAATCGAACAACACCGTATCTAAAAATCTGATAAGCAAACCTCTTTCGTCAATGCTAAGTGTAACACTATTTTCCAGACCATTCTCTTCCAAAAATTCTTTCAATTCTTGATAAATCTTTTTAAACTCTTCCTGTTCTTCTTCTATGACGTCTCCGGGTAAAGTTGTTTCAATTTCTTTCATTTCAACGATTATCCCCGAATCCAATACGCCTAAAGAACCTTTCATAGAAGTAATTATTGCTTTAAATTTTTGATTATCTATTGTAGACATTGAAAATAGCAAAACAAAAAAGCATAACAACAAAGTGACTAAATCACCATATGTAGTCATCCATGCAGGTGAACCACTGCTTCCTTCCGGTTTTTTTTTTCTTCTTGCCATTTTTATTCTTCTCCTTCATCCTCTTCATTTTTCTTTTTCATATTATTTCTCAATCTGGGAGATAAAAATGCTTTTAGTTTTTCTTCGATAATCCTTGGATTTTCGCCTGCTTGAATAGATAACATACCTTCTAAAGTAACTTCTTTCAACAATATTTCTTGAGAACTCCTGATTTTCAACTTATTTACAACAGGAATACAAAATAAATTTGCTATCAATGAACCATAAAAAGTGGTTACTATAGCAACAGCCATATTCGGTCCCACAGAAGACGGATCCTTGAGGTTTGCCAACATATTTATTAATCCTATTAAAGTTCCAATCATACCAAACCCGGGGCCTAGTGTACCCATAGTCTCGAATACATTTTGATTTCCCCCATGTCTTTCTTCTATAAAAGCCAATTCTGTTTCTAAAATATTTCGTACCAACTCCGGATCGGTTCCATCAACAATAAGCATAATCCCCTTTTGCAAAAACTCATCCTTAATCTCCAGTACAGCTTCTTCTAAAGCTAATAATCCGTCTTTTCTGGCTATATTCGCTAAATCAATAATTGTTTTTATAACGGTATCCGCATTGAATTCTCTATAAAAAAATACATGTCTCAATGCAATAAAGCCTTCCTTTAAACTGCTTACAGGAAATGCAAATGTTGTTGCGGCAAAAGTACCGCCAAAGGTTATAAGCACGGAATAAAAATCAACATAGCCCATAATATTACCGCTGCCAACAATCGTATAAACTATAAAGAAAATTCCTAATACCAAACCGCCAAAAGATGCAAAATCCAATTATGTCACCTCTTTTCAAGCATTATAATTCACGTTTTACTATTTCCGGGAGATCATTCACTTTCTTCTTAAACTCAATAATTCTCTTAATCACTTCTTCCACTGATTCAACAACAATAAACTTTTTGCCGTCTCTTAATGTAATAACCGTATCCGGTGTTTCTTCCAATGTCTCTATCAATTCAAAATTAATATAGTATTCTTTCTTATTCAACCTTGTAACTTTAATCATATATTCACATCCTTTTATAACAGCCCCCGGGCAGCAGCCCAGGGGCTGTTAGGAATTACCGTTTCATATTTACCAGTTCTTGCAGCATTTCATCAGATGTAGTTATAATTCTGGAGTTTGCCTGAAAACCCCTTTGTGTGCTTATCATATCCGTAAATTCTCTTGATATATCAACATTGGACATTTCCAGTGTTCCGGGATTTAGCGCCCCTAAACCGCTGCTTCCCGGTAGTCCATAGATAGCATCACCGGAGTTAGGTGTCACTTGGTACATATTTTCTGTAGTTTTTTCCAAGCCTGCGGGGTTTTTAAAAACCGCTAAAGCTAATTGTCCTATAACCCTGCTCTGCCCGTTTGTAAAGATGCCGTATATCTCTCCTGTAGGACCTATGCTGAAGGTATCCAAATATCCTTGTTTATAACCGTTTTTACTTGATACTGAGGCATTGGATTCATTGCTGAAAGCTGTGAGCTGGGATAAATCAACAGTAACATCAAACTTACCAGAACCATTTTTACCCGAGATGCTTAAACCGAGAGATTTTATAGATGCAACAGCTAATGTACCGTCAGTATTAAATTCTATTTCCCTAACTAATTCTGCAAAAGTGGGCTCTTGGGTCGGATTTGCAGCAGTGCTAAAAAATTCGCCAGTTTCTAAATTTTGTACAATTACACCCCATTTACTGGCTTTATCAGGATCTGTACTTCCATCAATACCAATTCCAGTGCTATCCAATCCCCTCACAAAAATAAATTTTATATTATGCTGTCCGCCCAAACTGTCATAAAAAGTTGAGGTAGTTTCTCTATATTCGATTTCTGCCGGCAAATTTAATTCAGCAATCTGTGGTGTTTTTAAAGAACTCGCTTTCGTTATATATAAGCCTTCCAAACTGATACCATCACCAATCATAGCCAAGTTATTATTCAAATTCCCCGTGAAAGTAGCTTCATCAGTGGCTTTCGCCGGAAAAGACTTTGATTTGGAAATCTGCAGCCCTTCCATAACACCCTTTAACACGGTTTTACCCCCTGTATTTTTAGCTTCATCTTCCATATATCCTAGAACCCTATAACCATTTGAAGCAACTAAATTTCCTTCTTCATCCAAGGAAAAGTTACCGGCTCTGGTATAAGCTCTGCTTAAAAAATCATCACTATTAGACAGTATAAAGAATCCGTCTCCGTTTATCGCTATATCCGTATTATTATCTGTCCTTTGTACTGCTCCTCTTTCATGAAATGTATCAATGGATGAAAGAGAAATACCCAAACCTACTTGTTGCGGGTTTGTACCTCCTCTTCCCAACTGCGAAGAGCCTGCGCCTTTTATCGTTTGGCTGAACACTTCTTGGAAATTGGCTCTTTCACTTTTAAAACCGACAGTATTTACATTGGCTATATTGTTACCTATAACATCCATTTTCAGTTGGTGAGCTCTAAGCCCCGATACACCTGAAAACATTGATCTCATCATATTAAAATCGACCTCCAATATATGCTTTATTTTCCCTTTCTCCGTCACTCAAAAGGGTTAAGCCTCCTATAAAAGGTCCGGCTTAAATAATTATAGCTCCGTCAATATTTGTAAAAATCTTATCTCGCAAGGACTCTTCCGTTGTTGCGGTGATTACGGTTTTGTTTTTTGTATTTGCAATCAAAGCCGTATTTCCCATAATTATCAAGGTGTCCTTCAAACCTTTTTGTGCTGCCTTTTCAACCGCATTGTTAATATTCTTTATATCCTGTGTTGTAAATTCAATTTTTCTTTTTTCTAATCTTTCCTGAGCATGCTTAGAGAACTTAACATTTTGTTCTTTGCTTATAACCTTATCCAAAACCTCATCGAAGCTTATCCCTTTACTTCCTTTGGGCTTGTCCGGTGTTTCAACAGAAGTTTTTGGTTTCACAATAGGTATCATAGTTCTGTTAATGTTTAATTTATAATCATTCATTATATCACCTCTAAGCAATATATCATTCTACTTCATAGATTTCATCTAATGTTATATATTTCTCTCCGATTCTCAGTTGTATTTTTCCGTCGCTGCTTTTAATAGAATCCACAATCCCTTCAACTTCCATATCTCCTTGCCTAGCTTTTACCATCTTCCCCAGCATGGAATAACCTATATTGAATTTTAAACTTTGATTTAGTACTTCCGTTTGCTCTAATGGCGAGATTAAATCAGTTACTTCTTTAACATTCTCGTAAGGTATTTCCCTATCCTTTACCACTAAATAAATATTGTTTCCTTCTACTCTTACTTTTTCAACAATACCTATAATATCTACTGGTTTATCTGTTTCATCTTTAATTGTCGCACTTATAAGTTTATTTACCATGCTATATGCCGAATTCATCTTCGTTATTTTATTCGAGTTCTGTGCCTGCTCCAAAGTGCTGAATTGTGCCATTTGGGCTATAAATTCTTTGTCTTCCATTGGCTGAAGCGGATTTTGATATCTGAGTTGTGTTACTAAAAGATTCAAAAAAGCATCTTTATCTAACATATTTTTATATTCTTTTGTTTCATTGGAACTTGGAATATATGTCCCACCTGAATTCACGCTGCTTATTGCCATATTTGCCACCTCCTAAACTTTAATATCCAAGATACCCTCCTCTATTGAATAAGGATTGACTTTATCCTGATAATAATCTATATCTTCAATTTCCATACTCTTTAATCCTTTATGTCGAAGAATACTTTTCCGTCGGTTGTTTTCATTATTATGCCACTTTCTTTCGTTTCCAACGGAAACACTTAAACTATGAACATTGATACCCCGTTCTCGTAATGAACCCTTTAGTTCAGAAAAGTTTGATTCAATTATTTCTTTTACATGATTGTTCTCAGCAGTAAACTTTGCTATAATCTCCCCTTTATTAAGTACAATCTTTAGTAACAGCTTCCCAAGATTTTCAGGTTTTAGTTGAATTTTAATTTCTGAAAAGTCTTCTTTCGAAACAAGTCTGATTTTACCCGTTATTTGTTCAAACACGTCTTCTTTCAGGGCTGCAATTTGTTTTGCTACAGTTTCAAATTTTTGATTGCTTGGAAAATCAATTCCCGCACCTTTGTCAATTATAGGAATGTCTTCTTCATAGCCTTTTATACCGGCAAAATCATTTTCCTCATTATCCTTTTCTAAAACAATATCCGGAATGGTTTTTTCTTTCCCATCAAAACTTACAATATCAATTTCCTTTTCATTTGTTGTATCTTTCTTTTTAATACCTTCCTTCTCCATCAGGACTCCAAAATCCACTTCCGGAGGCTCCATAGCCTTAGGCCTGTCCATTACTGTATCTCCAATAGGTTTGTTTACTGAAACAATTTCTTCAGCTTCAATATGCTTTTTAAATTCCATCAACAATTCTTTAACTTGTATGCTGTTTTCAGAAAGCTGCTTAGCTTCACTGTCTTGTTTTAGCACATTCAACAATTGTTTTAAGATCTCTAATGTCTCGTTGTTATCCTGAACAGACTCAATATCAAACAACATAGTATCACTGATATCCCAATCGACTATTTTTTTAGAATCATTAAACTGTATCTCCCATGTTTCAATCAGCTGTTGTAAAATGAATAGAATCTCTTCATTTATTAATTGTTGATCCTGCATCAATTCCTTCATTTCTTTAGGCTCTTTATCTTTTTGTATTTTTTCAACGTTAATCAAATCTTTAGCTTCTTTATTTGTTTCCTCTAAATCGATTTCTGTTTCTGTCTCTGTTTCATCAAAGCCCTTAGATTCCAAAGATTCATTTTTGAACATTTCTTCATTTGGAATAATAGATTTATCAATTTTTTCATTAATTACTTTTTTTAAATTTCTATCTATGCTTGAACTATCATCATTTAACGAAACCGCATTTAAAAAGCTTTTAAAATCGTTTTTTACTCCATTATTTTTTAGCTGTATTTTATTACTGGGTTTCAAAAGATTTTCAGAGGATGGGTTCATTATTTCCATAAACTCCATATTATCACCCCCTTTCCAATGTTTATTTACTATATAAAGACAATATCTAATTATATCTTATATTCTCATGTTTTTTTGTTTTCAAAGTACATTTTTAAATTTAAATCATTTATAAATCGTTTAATCGGATACAAAATCAAGCCTTTCCTGTTCTTTAATATCTTCCAAAATCTGGGCGGCTTGCAAAGGATCCATAAGCATAAGTATTTTACTGCTTTTATCTTTATCCATATTTCTTAAAATTTGCACGACGGCACTTTTACTTTCCATATTTGAAAGGATTAATGTGGCATTTGCAGGATTCATCTTCTCAAAATACTCTACCTGTTCCTCAATGCTGTTTAACTTTTCATTTATCAGCTTTAATCTATTATCAATGATTCTTTCTTTTTCTGATAAGATTTCCTCTTTTTTAATTAAATCATTTTCTCTTTCTTCTATTTCTTTTATTCTTTCTTCCAATTGCTTTGTTTTCAATGCAATTTCATTCTTTTCCGCTTTTAACTTTTCTTCCTTTATTTCTTCGGGAGTTTTATTCTCTGCAATCGGTTTTAACAGGTTCCCAACAAGAGGAATATTAGAAACCGTTTTTAATATAATTGTTTTTCCTCCTCCAATATTAAAGAAAAAAATACCGGCAATGGTGATTATGCTCGTTAAAAACAAAATGATAATTATTAAAAAAATATTTTGTAGTTTGGAGTGCTTCTTCCCTACTGCCTTATTCTCTTTATTAGATTTGGTTTGCTGCATTAAGCTCCCTCCACTATTCCTATCTATGTTTAAACCCGATTATTTCGTCCAGTTCTTTTTCGGTTTCTTTTTGTAATTCATAATTATAATTAAGCAAATCCATTTCTTTTAATCGTTCCAATACCTTTCTGTCCTGCATGGTTTTTATTAGCTTTACCCTATTTTCTTTTACTTTTTCATCAGCATATTCAACATCCATTGCTTTTTTCTTGATTCCTTCTTTGTAATAATTTTGGTTTTCCGCTATTTTTAGCAATTCTCCGATAGTCAAACCTTCTGTAATGTTCTTTTTTAAATCTTCAAAAGATTGATTCAAATTGTTATTTAAACCAATAAGCTTGTTTTTCTCTTTTATATATTTTTTTATTGAAGTACTAAGCTTCATCTTTTGATTTTTTTCAACACTTTCTCTGTATGATAGAATCCTATCAAACTTGTATCTATACGGTTTCATTAAATCACCTTACTTAAAGATTTTCAACATTACTTCAATAGTATCTTCTACATTGAAAGACTCATATACATCTTGTTTTAAAAAATCATTTATCATACCTATCTTATCAATAGCAAAATCTATTTCCTTATTGCTTCCTTTTTGATAGGCACCTATATTTATCAAGTCTTCGGATTCCCTATATACTGATAAAATAGTTTTTATATTATTTGCAATTTCTTTATGTTCGCCTGTTATTATATTCGGCATTAAACGACTAATACTTGACAAAATATCTATTGCAGGATAATGATTTTTGTTGGCTAGGCTTCTTGACAACACTATATGTCCATCTAATATGCCTCTAACGGAATCCGTTATCGGCTCATTCATATCATCACCATCGACTAAAACTGTATAAACTGCCGTAATAGAACCTTTATCCGAAGTACCTGTCCTTTCCAAAAGCTTTGGCAGTACTGAGAAAACAGAAGGAGTATAACCTCTTGATACAGGCGGCTCTCCTACCGAAAGCCCTACCTCTCTTTGTGCCATAGCGAACCTTGTGAGAGAATCCATCATAAACAGTACATCTTTACCTTGATCTCTAAAATATTCTGCAATAGAAGTAGCCACGTAGGCCGCTTTTAGTCTTATCAATGCAGGTTGATCGGATGTAGCGACAACTAGTACAGACCTTTTTAAACCATCATCCTTTAAATCGTTTTCGATAAATTCTCTTACTTCTCTGCCTCTTTCTCCGATAAGTCCTATTACGTTGATATCAGCTTCGGTATTTCTTGCAATCATCCCTATTAATGTACTCTTTCCCACACCGCTTCCTGCAAAAATTCCTATTCTTTGTCCTCTGCCTATTGTAAGAAGCCCATCTACAGCCTTAATTCCCAAAGAAAGCGGTGTCTTTATAACTTTTCTTATCAAGGGATTTGGCGGTTCATTATATATTGGATACAAAACTCTGCCTTCAGAATTATTCATTTTGTCTAAAGGTTTTCCTAAGCCATCTAAAACCTTGCCAATCAAATCATATCCGACAGAAACATGCATTCTTTTTCCCGTAGCAATTACGGGACTGCCCGGACCTATTCCTTCCAATGAACCTAAAGGCATAAGACTTACTATGTTGTTATTAAAACCTATTACTTCAGTCAGTATAGGATTATCGTCTTTTATATTATAAATTTCGCATAGTTCATTGATATTGACTGCAGGTCCTATAGATTCTACAGTTAAACCGATAATTCTTGATACTTTACCGCTATAACGGGCAAAGTCCTTACTTTTCAAAATATCCCTGTACTTGTTAAAATCAATTTCTTTCAAATAATCACTTATCCTTCAAAACATATAAAAAAGCTTCTTCCAACTCTTTAATTTGCAACTGCATTCCGGTATTAATCTGACCTCCCGGTGTATCTACAATACAATCTCCCTTTGTTAAAGACTTATCTTCGATTATTTCTATCTCAGAAATGCCTTCTACTAAAGATTCTATAAGTTCTTTGTTTCCTATAACATTTATATAATCCTCTGTGCTTACTTTGATTGATAGTTTTTCTTTATAAGCGGATTTTTCTAATGCTTGTTTTATAAGGTTAATAATCACCTCATTATTTTGTTTTAGTTCTTGTCCAATTAGTTTTCTTACTATTTCCAATACTAATTCAATTACTTCTTCTTCCGCTTTTTCCATTATTTCTTTCTTTCTCCGTTCTAAAAAGGTTTTTATGGATTTTGCTTGGCTGATTATTGATTCCGCCTCAAGCTTCCCTTCTTTATAGCCTTTTTCTAAACCTTCCTGATATGCTCGTTTTAATTCCTTATTTTTAGATTTTTTTGCATCAATGCTTGCATTTTTAATTATTTTTACAGCCTCGGTATTGGCCTCATCAATAATATCGGCATACAGCATTTTTGCTTGTTCAATTATATCTTTTGCAACTTTATCTTTATCTTTTGTTGCAGATGATAAATCATTATTCTCAACTGATACTATTGCTTGTTTAATTTCAAGATGTTTGATGGGCTTAGGTTTGCCAAGATTGACCTTTTCTGCCTTATAAACTTTAAACAATTATTTCATCTCCCCCGCCTCTTGAAATAACAATCTCACCGGAATCTTCAAGCTTTCTGATTATATTTACTATCTTCTGTTGGGCTTCTTCCACATCCCTTAACCTAACAGGTCCCATATATTCCATATCTTCACTTATCATTTCAGCTAAGCGCTTAGACATATTTGAAAATATTGTTTTTGATACCTCTTCACTGGAGCTTTTAAGTGCAAGTGCCCAATCATTATTTTCAACTTCTCTAATAACTCTTTGAACAGATCTGTTGTCCAAGGTTACGATATCCTCAAATACAAACATTTTTTTCTTAATTTCTTCCGCCAAATCAACATCCCGCAGCTCTAATGTTTCCATTATATTTTTTTCAGTACCTCTGTCAACTGAATTTAAAATATCGACAATTGCCTGAATACCCCCGGCTAAAGTATAGTCCTGGCTCATCATTGTTGAAAGTTTTCTTTCCAATACTTTTTCTATCTCTTTAATTATTTCCGGAGAAGTCCTATCCATAAGGGCTATTCTACGTGCAACATCTGCCTGTTTTTCCTGGGGCAGAGAAGATAATATTACAGATGATTGTTGCGGTCTCAAATAAGATAAAATAAGTGCTATTGTTTGAGGATGTTCCCCTTGAATAAAATTTAATAACTGTGCCGGATCTGCTTTTCTCACAAAATCAAAAGGTCTGACCTGCAATGAAGCAGTTAATCTATTTATTACCTCCAAAGCTTGCTGGTTTCCCAAAGCTCTTTCCAAGATTTCTTTTGCATAAGCAATACCACCTTCCGATATATACTCCTGCGCCAGACAAATTTGATAAAACTCATCTAAAACCTCTTCTTTTTCATTAGGTGTTACTGTTCTCATATTAGCTATTTCTAAAGTCAGCTGTTCAATATCTTCTTCTTTTAGATGCTTAAACACTAATGCCGATTTGTCCGGTCCGATTGCTATTAAAAGTATTGCTGCTTTTTCAATACCGGATAAACCTTTCCCATATTTATTCATACAGCCACCTCTATTCTTCGCTTAACCAAGTTTTTAACAATTGTGCCACTTGCTCTGGCTTTTGTGTTACAAACTTTTCTATTTTTTTCTTTATTGCATTCTTTTCATCCAAACCTATATCGCTGACATCTTCCATTTCAGTCATCATAGTTAATACCGCTTCCGTCTTGACACCTTCTGTCACTTCTTTTTTTCTTCTCAAAAGTAAAATCCCGGGTATAGTTAAAATTAATAATGCAGCAGATGCAAAACCTATGGCCTTAATCAATCTATTCCTGTTTTCTATTGCCTCCCCTATTTTGGCAATTTCAATCTGTTCCTTCAAAGATGTATCAAAATCCATGGCTTTGACAATGATTTTATCTTCTATGTTTATTTCTTCCCTTATGCTTTCTTGTCTTTTTACCAAACCTTTCATTGCCGTAATGACTAATTGCTCCGCATCTTTTAGATGAGCCTCTGATATTCCATACTCACCCTCTTCTTTTATTTCTCTTATTATTTCATCATAGCTTTTCTTTCTATTTTCTTTTAGCAGTTTTCTTCTTTCGGCTTCTTGCTTTATCTTATAATCCGAATCTATTAATACTGATAATGAAAAGTCTTCAATATGACCTTGCTCCTTAATTAATTGAGTTTTAGTCTCACTTATCTCATAATTAAATATTTCTCTTTCTTCTTTATATTCGGATTTTGAACCTTCTAATTCGGGATATGCGGGTATTTCCTCAATATTACTGTCAGTACCCGGTATGCCGCCTTCATCTTCACTTTCCCAAGTTTTCTCATAGGTCTCTTTACTTCTGACTACGCCGGTATTTTCTTCCGTATCGGCAGGTTCGTATTCAATTTTATTTTTAACTTCACTATCAAAATTTAGTTTTATAGTTGCCATTACATTTACATTATTAATCCCAAATACAGGTTCCAATAATTTTTTAACACTGTTTTGTACGCCAAGTCTAATAGATTCTTGTATATCATGCTGTCTTCCCACTTGAGCGCTAATGGCTAAACCTTCATCAGTTTTTAAAGATCTGCCTGTATCGTCAATTATGGAAATATTATCAGGATGTAACCCTTTAACACCTTTAGAAACATATTGTACAATACCGTTAACTTGTAAAGGATCAAATGATAGGTAGCCGGGTTTCATTTTTACAATAATACTTGCACTTGAATCCAATCTGTTAGATTCCAAAATGAAAACATTATCGTCCGGAATAAACAAATTTACTTGAGCCCATTCAACCCCTTCCAATGACTTAATACCGTTGGCAATGCTTTTTTGCATATATAAAAGCCATTTTTGCTTTTTGTCCTCAGTCGTTTCATTAAAAGAAGATTTAAGCATTTCGGGAATTGTAAAGTCATTAGCAGGCAATCCTTCCATCGCCAACATAATTCTTGATTCGTCTATTTTATCTTTGGGTACTTTAATCGTAGTTCCGTCTACCTTCACAGGAATGTTAAATTCCTTCAGCTTATCACGGATTAAACCGGCATCCTTGGCTTCCAAATTAGGATATAAAACATCATATCTTTGAATGGCTGTGAATATTCCGATAAATACAATTAACAAAATAGAAATAATTGAGATAATTAAAATAGTAATTTTTTGATTCTTTTCTAATCCGCTCCATAACTCTTTTATACTATTCTTTAATTTATTGATAAGCTCTCCCATTTAAACACCTCATATATTAAACAGTCATTCTCATAATTTCATTATAAGCATCTAAAATTTTGTTTCTAATCTGCATAGTAAACTGTAAGGCCAATTCCGCCTTCTGAGATGCAATAACTACTTGATGAACATTTTCCACTTGTCCCAAGGCTAATCTTTCGTTCCATTCCTCTGAGTTAAGAAGTAACTGATTTACTTCATTTAAACTTTTATTCAGTATATCGCTAAAAGATGATTTAGTTGTATCCTGAACAAGAATCAAAGGTTTATTAGGAATATTAGTAGGATTGCTTCCATCCAGTAAATCTATTTTCAATATTATCCCCTCCTGCTATATTCGTCCTATATCAAGAGCTTTCATTATAATGCTTTTGGTTGAATTAATAGATGTAATATTCGCATCATAAGCCCTGGTAGCAGATATCATATTAACCATTTCAATCATAATATCTACATTTGGCATCTTCACATAACCTCTTTCATCCGCATCCGGATGTCCCGGGTTATAAACCATCTTAAAATCTGATTTATCTTCAATAACTGCTGTAGCCTTGACTCCGCCTTTATTAAATCTGGTTAATTCACTATTAAGATAACTGCTAAACGGCAGTTTTTTATCTTCTTGAAACACCACTACCTGTCTTCTGTAGGGAGTACCGTTAGCTGTCCTTGTAGTATTTGCATTTGCTATATTCTTTGAAATAATATCCATCCTAAGTGTTTCCGCTGTTAATGCTGAAGCACTTATATTGATAGAATCGAAAAAACTCATAATTATCTCCTCCCTTCATTTATGGCTTGTTTAATGATGCTCAGTTCTTTTGTTAATTGGTTTGCCACAATATTGTAACTCATAGTATTCTTAGCCAGTTCCGCATTCTCAATATTTATATCTACATTATTGCCGTCTTTTCTCATAGAGGTACTTTCATCCCTAAAGGCTAAAGGAGCAACTAAATCTTTTCTGTCTTTACCAATAGGAATAAATCTAGGATTTTTCACTATAGTTCCAATTGAAAATTTACTTTTCTCTTTATCCAAGTAATCGTCAAATTTAATATCGTATCTTTTATAACCCGGAGTATTTGCATTAGCAATATTTTTGGATATAAGTTCATTTCTAGCCCAAAAATAATCTAATGATTTTGATAAATTATTCATTGAATCTTTGATTTTAGAAATCATGATAAATCATCACCTTTAATAAAATTTCTTTAAAAATATATTATTCGACATATATCGCATTTATCCTTTTAATTATACTATAATTAAGCTTATTTGACTATTTTTCCGCATTTTTCTTTTTTATTTCCTTTAATACATGTTACAGTTCAGACACCGTAAATATTTATACTTTTATTGGAGATTATTAATATTTGATTAAGATTGCGTTGCGGAAAGGCTTAGAATCTGTTAGCACAGTGGTGGATTAGTTGCGTCAACTGTTTGAGCGAAGCGAGTTTTGGCGCAACCCGTAACAAGTTTACGGATTGTTAGTCTCGGAACCCAGCAATCGAATCAAATATAATAAGCTGATTATCAAAAACAGTTAAAGCGTGAACAGTAATTAATACACATATTTAAAAAAAGAAAGTAAATCACTAACTTTTACTTTCTTTTAATATTTATTTAATTAATTTTTTTTTATTAATTAAATTTTTTTAATTCTTCCAACAACTTATCGTTTAATACTTTAATATGTGTTCCTTTCATTCCTAAAGATCTGGATTCCACGATACCGGCACTTTCAAATTTTCTCAATGCATTTACTATTACTGATCTGGTTATTCCTGCACGGTCTGCGACTTTGCTCGCAATTAACAGTCCTTCAGTTCCTCCTAATTCTTTAAAAATATGCTCTATTGCTTCCAGTTCAGAATATGATAACGTTCCTATGGCCATTTGCACTACAGCTTTTTTCCTTGCTTCTTCTTCTATTTCTTCCTGTTTCGCCCGTAAAATTTCCATTCCGACAACCGTAGCACAGTATTCCAATAGAACAAGATCTTCTTCTTCAAATTCTATATCAAATTTCCCAATTATCATTGTCCCGAGTCTCTCTCCGCTTCCATGTACCGGTACAACAGTAGTATATTTATAATCCATTTCACATACTTTAGTATTATCAACTACACAATATTTATCATCTTTTTTGATATTTACTTGGGTATCTGTTATTGATAGAATATATTTGTTGTATTCTTCATTAAGCTTTTTATCTGCTAATATTTCATTTTTTATTACATCGCAGTCCATTTCCTTGCATAATCCAAAACCCAAAACTTTTCCCTTTTTACTGGTTATATACACATTAGCATTTAATACTTTACTAATAATATTGCATAATTCATCAAAAGGTACCGGCTGATAACCGGAGCTTTGCAATACTTTATTTACTTTCCTTACTCGTTCCAGTAATGTTTGGCACATGCTAATCCTCCTCTTCAAATAATGTACTTACTAATATCTTTATCTTTAATATCATTTATAAGCATTTTTTTAACATAATCGCGATCAATCATAAAGCTTTTTTCTATCCCTTCCGATGCATTAAACGATAATTCTTCAAAAAGCTTTTCCATAACCGTATATAACCGTCTGGCACCTATGTCTTCCGATTCTTCGTTCATAAATACGGCAATTTCAGCAATTTCATTAATAGCGTCCTCTTTAAAATCAATATTTATACCTTCTGTTGACAGCAGGGCTTTATATTGCTTGGTTAAAGCATTTTGGGGTTTTTGTAATATTTCAACAAAATTATCTTTTGTTAAGCTGCTCAATTCCACCCTTACAGGAAATCTTCCTTGTAATTCAGGTATTAAATCTGATACTTTAGCTATGTGGAATGCCCCTGCAGCAATGAATAACATATGGTCTGTTTTGACAGGTCCATATTTAGTAAGAACTGTACTGCCTTCTATAATAGGCAAAATATCTCTTTGCACACCTTCTCTTGAGACATCCGGACCGCTTGAATATCCTTTCCCTGCAATTTTATCTATTTCATCAATAAAAACAATTCCTCTATTTTCTGCTCTTTTTACCGCTTCATCGACTACATTATCCATATCTATTAGTTTTTGTGCTTCTATCTGAGTAAAAATTTTGATAGCTTCTTTTATTGTGACCTTCCTCTTTTTAGTCTTCTTGGGGAAGATATTACCAAACATGTCTTGGAAATTAATGCTCATTTGCTCAAATCCTAAACCTGAAAGCATATCTATAGTTGATAAGGAGTTGTCCTCAACCTCAATTTCTATAATTTCCTTATCAAGTTCTCCTGCCCTTAATTTTTCTTTAACATAAAACCTGTTTGATTTTATATTTTCGTCTTCTTGAGCATTATCTTCAGAGCTTTCCTCTTTAGCATCATAATTAAATAAGGTTTCAAAAGGATTCCTAATTCTTGACAGCTTCCCAGGCAGTGGAATAAGTATCTCTGTGACTCTATCTAAGGCCATATCATGAGCCGTATCTTTAACATCTTCTATTTTTTCCGTTTTAACCATCCTTATAGACATCTCAATAATGTCTCTGACAATAGAATCCACATCTCTGCCTACGTAGCCCACCTCCGTAAACTTTGTAGCCTCAACCTTTACAAATGGGGCGTTTACTAATTTAGCCAGTCTTCTGGCTATTTCCGTTTTACCTACTCCGGTAGGACCAATCATTAAGATATTTTTAGGAGTGATTTCTTCCCTTATATCATCAGGAAGTAAATTTCTTCTATATCTATTTCTTAAAGCTACAGCTACTGATTTTTTTGCACTTTCTTGACCTATTATATACTTGTTTAGTTCATTTATTATTTGACTTGGAGTTAATTCAACCATAATAACCTCCTAAATCTCTTCTACAATAATATTATTATTTGTATAAACACAAATGGAAGCAGCTATTCTCAGTGCTTCTTCCACTATTTCTCTTGGTTTCAATTCGGTGTTATAATATAAAGCTTTTGCCGCAGCTATGGCATAGTTGCCTCCCGAACCGACTGCTACAACACCTTCATCCGGTTCAATCACTTCTCCGCTACCGGATACAATCAAAATATTTTCATTATCAAGAGCTATAAGCATAGCTTCCAAGTTTTTAAGAATTTTATCCCTTCTCCATTCTTTTGCTAATTCTACTGCCGCTCTTTTTAGATTTCCACTGTATTGTTCAAGTTTTTCTTCAAATTTTTCAGATAAAGTAAAAGCATCTGCAACTGATCCTGCAAATCCTACTAAAACTTTACCGTTATGTAATTTTCTAATTTTTCTGGCAGTGGATTTTATTATTGTATTCTGACCTAAGGTTACTTGTCCGTCACCTGCTATTGCACTTTTACCGTCCTTTATAACAGCTACTATAGTTGTTCCCATAAACATATAACAATTCCTCCAATATCCTTGCTTTTGAAAATTCAAAATAATCTAACATCTTTACAATGAAATCGTAACATAATGATAATTCTTATTCAACTATATGCAATATTTCTTAAAAACTTTTTTAAGTCTCCAATGGCAATGTTCGAATAATATAAATTTTTTTCTTGTTTTGATTTAAACCTTTTATTTAACGGCTCGAATAAACCAAAGTTTATATTCATCGGCTGAAAATTTTTAATGCTTCTATCTGTAATATATGCACTTAAACTTCCATGTGCCGTTGTTCTTGGAAAAACAATAGGAGAAAGATCTTTTATCGTATGCATCATATTTAAACCGGCAATCAATCCGGAAGCAGTTGATTCAACGTAACCTTCCACTCCCGTTATTTGTCCCGCAAAAAACAGTTTTTTATTATTAATGGTCTGAAAGGTTGGCTCTAAAACTTTAGGTGAGTTTATAAAAGTATTCTTATGCATGACACCAAATCTAACAAATTCGGCATTCTCCAATCCCGGTATCAAGGAAAAAACTTTTTTTTGGTCATCCCATTTTATATTTGTCTGAAACCCCACCATATTATATAGTGTTCCTTCTTGGTTATCTTGTCTTAATTGTACAACAGCATAAGGTTCTTTATTATTTTTCGGATCTATGATTCCTTTAGGTTTTAATGGCCCAAAAAGTAATGTTTTTTCTCCCCTTCCTGCCATAACTTCAACGGGCATACAGCCTTCGAAAACTACCTCTTTTTCAAATGTCTTTAATGGTATTCTTTCAGCTTTTATAAGTTCATTGTAAAAGGTAGTATATTGTTCCTTTTCAAAGGGACAATTTATATAATCATTTTCCCCTTTTCCGTATCTTGATGCTTTAAAGGCAATGTCCATATCTATGGATTCGTAGGTTACAATAGGAGATGCGGCATCATAAAAATATAAATATTCTTCTCCTAAATATTCTTTAATATTTTTTGAAAGTCTGTCAGAGGTCAAAGGGCCTGTCGCGATAATAACATATTCATCTTTTGGTATTTCAGTTATTTCTTTTTCTATTATTTCAATATTTTCATCAGCTTTAATAAGAGAAGTTATTTCTTTAGAGAATTCAATTCTGTCAACAGCAAGTGCCCCGCCGGCAGGTAAAGCATTATTATCAGCGCATTTAATGATTAAAGAATCCAGTATCCTCATTTCTTCTTTCAGCAAACCGACGGCATTCTCCAATCTATTTGACCTTAAAGAATTGCTGCAGACTAATTCGGCAAAATAACCGGTATGATGTGCAGGAGTCATTTTATAGGGTCTCATTTCATACAATTGTACCTTAATACCTAATCTTGACAATTGCCAAGCAGCTTCACATCCGGCCAATCCTGCACCTATAATTTTAACCGTTTTCATTGACTTCACACCTTTTATTTCTTTTCTTTTCTTTCATAGTCACAATTTTCATTGATACATTTATAAAGACTGTTCTTTCCTCTGCCTTTCTTTACAAGAATATCTCCGCACTTAGGACATTTTTCGTCAGTCGGCTCATCCCAAGTCACAAAATCACATTTAGGATAATTGCCGCAACCATAGAATGTCCTTCCTTTTTTTGTTTTTCTTACAACTAAATCACCTTTGCATTTTGGGCATTTAATCCCTATAGTCTTTAATATAGGCTTAGTATTTCTACAATCTGGGAACCCTGGACATGCAAGGAACTTTCCAAATCTACCCATCTTTATTACCATATTTCTACCACATAATTCACAAATCTCGTCACTTACTTCATCTTCAATTTTTATTTTACCGATAGACTCTTCCGCTTTTTTTAAAACAGCCTCAAAAGGGGGATAAAATCTTTTAATTAAATCCACCCACTCTTTTTCTCCTTCAGCAACATCGTCCAGCTCTTTTTCCATATTAGCAGTAAATTCCACATTAATTATATCATTAAAATATTCAACAAGAAGATCCGTTATAGTTATACCAAGTTCTGTCGGTACAAGAAACTTTTTTTCTTTTATAATATATCCTCTTGCTAATATAGTTGAAATTGTAGGAGCGTAAGTGCTTGGCCTACCAATACCCCTTTCCTCCAATATTTTTACTAAAGTTGCTTCCGTATATCTAAGAGGTGGCTCAGTAAAATGTTGTGTAGGGATTAACTTTTTCAGTTTTAATTTTTCCCCTTCTTCTATATCAGGCAGTATAACATTATCTTCTTTTTCATCCTTGCCTTCTTCATAGACCTTGAGAAAACCTTGAAATTTCAAACTACTTCCTGTAGCTTTAAAAGTATAATCACCGGCACTTATATCAATATTTACAGTGTCATATAAAGCCGGTTGCATTTGACTGGCAATAAACCTTTCCCAAATCAATTTATATAGTCTGAATTGATCTTTGGAAAGAGAATTTTCTATAATATTCGGCACCCTTGTTACTGAAGTTGGCCTTATACCTTCATGGGCATCCTGTATTTTATTGCCTGACTTAGGCTTAACATAACTTCTCTTATAATATTTTTCTCCATATTCACCAATGATAAACTTTCTCGCTTCATTTTTAGCTTCTTCCGATATCCTGATAGAATCAGTCCTTATATAACTGATTAAACCTACGTCACCTTCACCCTTGATGTTAAGACCTTCATACAATTGTTGAGCTATTACCATGGTTTTTTTTGTAGAGAAACCTAATTTTTTATAGGCCTCTATCTGCAGACTGCTTGTGGTAAAAGGCAAAGGCGGATGCTTCCTTTTCTCTCCTCTCTTTACCTTTTCTACTATATAATCCTTATCCTCCAATCCTTGAAGAATCCTTTGCATTTCCGCTTCACTTTTTATTTCTACTTTTTTATTGTTTTGCCCATAAAATTTTGCATCTATTAACTTATTGCTCTTGAATTGAAAAAGCTTGGCTAAAAGATTCCAGTACTCTTTCGGAACAAAGGCCTTTATCTCTTTCTCTCTATCGCAAATCAATTTTACTGCAACTGACTGTACCCGTCCGGCACTTAATCCCTTTTTAACTTTTTTCCAAAGTAAAGGACTTATTTTATAACCGACTAGTCTATCAAGCACTCTCCTCGCCTGTTGTGCATCTACCAAATCCATATTGATTTCTCTGGGATTTTTTATAGCATTTTGTACCGCAGTTTTTGTAATTTCATTAAATTCTACTCTATATACATCTTTATCTTTCATACTTAGAATTTTAGATAAATGCCACGATATGGCTTCACCTTCTCTATCAGGGTCGGTAGCAAGAAAAATTTTTTCACTGTTCTTTGCCTCTTTTTTTAATTTTTCTAAAACCTGTCCCTTACCCCTAATAGTAATATATTTAGGCTCAAAATTATTCTCTGTGTCAATACCAAGTTGACTTTTTGGTAAATCTCTAATATGCCCCATAGTAGCTTCCACTTTATATTTAGAACTCAAAAACTTCTTGATTGTTTTTACTTTAGTCGGTGATTCTACTATTATTAAAGACGTTTTCATTATCCTCACCTCTTTTATGTGTATTTTATATTTTACCTATTGCTACTCATAGATATAATAAATACTGCGATTCTGATAATACTTTATAAACTATAAAAAACACCATCAATTTGTTTTACAATACCTTGAATTTCTAACAGAGTTATAGAAGACAAGATTTTTGAAGATTCTACCGATGGTAATTCATCAATTATCTTATCTAATGTCATACCGGAATCTTTTAACAAGTTAAATATTTTAATCTCTGTTTCATCGACTAATGCCCTCTTTTTATTTATAACAATTTCTCCAAAACCATAGTACTCTTCTAATATATCCGAAATTGAATCCGTGAGCTTGGCCCCGTTTTTTATCAATTCATTTGTGCCTTTGCTATTAGGAGAGTTTATATTCCCCGGTATTGCAAATACATCCCTTCCTTGTTCCAATGCAAAATCTGCAGTTATAAGGGAACCGCTTCTTTTATTTGCTTCTACTATCAAAACTCCTTTAGACAAACCGCTTATTATTCTATTTCTTGCAGGAAAATTCTGCGGCAATGCATTATAACCTAATGGATATTCAGATACAATTGCTCCTTTTTTTATTATTTCTTTGGCTAAATTCAATCCGCTGCTGGGATAAACATGATTCAAACCACAGCCAAAAACAGCTATTGTTCTTCCCCCGGCTTTTAACGCTCCTTTATGTGCTGATGAATCAATTCCCAACGCCATACCGCTAACAACTGTAAAACCTGCTTCAGCTAATTCTTTGCCAAATTGAAAAGCTGTTTTTAACCCATATTCCGTCGCTTTTCTTGATCCGACAACAGCAAAAGAATTAAAATCTTCTTCAACTATTTCTCCTTTTATATACAATACCGGCGGCGGATCATAAATGTTTCTCAGATTATCAGGATACTCAGAATCGTTTACAGTACAAACCGATATATTGCTACTTTTTAATTTGCTTATATAATTATCTATTTTACTTATATCTCTTTTTGCTGTTATTAAATCTATTGTATCATTATTGATTATATTTGATTCTTCCAATTCTTTTTTACTGCATTTAAAAACCTTCTCGGCATTACCAAAGTATTCCACCAACTGATGATATTTTCTGGAACCTATTGTTGGAAGCCCGGAAAGCCAAATGCAATACTTTTTATCCTTCATATCATACCTCTTTTTTTTATATGTAAAAAAGCTTGCTTATGAAATAATATCACATATATTATAATAATGTAATAAAAACAAATGTCAAAATTTTTATAAGAAAAATTTATTTTTAGAAGGTAAAATCGTTTTTCTAGGGAATATATATATTTATTACTGACATTAGGAGCGTTTTAATGATATATAAAGTACATTCTTGTTCGATTTATGGAATAAACGGTTATATTGTAAATGTAGAAATTGACTTATCAAATGGATTACCCGGTTTTGATATTGTCGGATTGCCTGATGCCACTATAAAAGAGTCCAAAGAAAGAGTAAGAGCGGCAATTAAAAACTCAAGTTTTCAATTCCCGACAAAACGTATCACAATCAACCTCGCACCTGCTGATATAAAAAAAGAAGGTTCGGTTTTTGACTTGGCTATAGCTGCAGGCATACTGGGTGCTAATATGTTTTTCCCCGATGACAATATAGATAGGACCATATTTTTGGGAGAACTTTCATTGGATGGAAGCGTAAAAGGAATCAAAGGAATCCTGCCTATGTGCATAGAAGCCAAAAAAAATGGCTTTGCGCAGGTCATAATATCCAATGAAAATGCAAAAGAAGCAGCTTTGGTTAAGGAACTGTCTGTATTCCCGGTTAGAGACTTGAACGAAATGGTAGACTTTCTAAACAATACGGAAATAATTAAACCTGCGGTCAGTGACATGAACAATCTTATACTAAATCCTATTGATGATTTTGATTTCAAAGATGTCAAAGGTCAGCATACGGTTAAAAGAGCTTTGGAAATAGCGGCGGCAGGGTCCCATAATATCATGATGATCGGTCCGCCCGGTTCAGGTAAAACTATGTTGGCAAGAAGAGTTCCGTCTATACTCCCGGATATGACATTTGAAGAAAGCCTTGAAGTTACAAAAATATATAGTGTGGCAGGTTTATTAAAAGAAAATGAAAACTTAATTACAAATAGGCCTTTCAGGTCACCTCATCATACTATTTCGGCTGCTTCTCTCACAGGCGGGGGAAGAATCCCCAGACCCGGCGAAGTTTCCCTGTCTCACCACGGTGTGTTGTTTCTTGATGAAATGCCGGAATTTCCAAAACATGTGCTGGAGGTTCTAAGACAACCGCTGGAAGATGAATGTGTAACTATATCCAGAGTTAATGGAACAGTTACATTTCCTGCAAAATTTATGATGATTTCTTCAATAAACCCCTGTCCCTGCGGTTTTTTCGGTGATGAAAGCGGCAGATGCAACTGCACTGCTTCTCAAATTAAAAATTATATGGGAAAGATATCCGGACCCTTAATGGACAGGATAGATTTGCAAGTAGAGGTAAAAGCATTAAAATTTCATGATTTAGACGAGACATCAAAATCAGAAAGTTCTGAATCTATTAGAAAACGTATTAACATTGCCAGACAAATACAATTGGAAAGATATAATAACCAAGGAATCTTTTCAAATTCTCAACTTAAACCAAAACATATGAGTAAATACTGCAAGATCAGTAAAGCTGAAAAAAACTTACTTAAAGAAGCTTTTGATAAATTTAATCTAAGCGCAAGAGCGTACAACAGAATCTTGAAGGTAGCCAGAACAATTGCGGATTTGGAAGATTGCGGAAACATAAAAATCCATCATATAGCTGAAGCAATACAACATAGAATCCTAGATAAAAAATATTACTTTTGATCCTTGTTTAAAAAGGTATCGTTATTTTAACCAACCAAAATCTTCTATCCCCAGCCAATAATCTTTATATTTTGCGGTTACCGTATTTTTATCCTTTGTAATCAATTTTAAATCAAAAGTTATGGTATAGTTCTTATAGTAATATTGTTTTTCCTTACCATCTCTGTCGAGAAATATCCTTTCAAATTCATCTGCCTTATTCTGATAACTTGTATATGTTGTTGATTTAGGGTCAATAAAAATAATTTTATATTTAGTTCCGTCAACTAACCAAAATACATAGTCCGGATAGAACCTTTTATATTTGTTATTTGCTTTATCATAGTATTCCATATAAAAACGGTCTATATTTTCTACAATCTTACTAAACATCCATTTACTTTTTACTTCATTTGTTTCTAAATACTTTATTAAATTTTTTAAAAAAATGACTTCGCTTTCTACTTTTATAATATTTTTAATGTATTCAACTTTCTCATCCTTTGAATAAATTAAAGGAATATAATAGTGTTTTGCAATTCTTTTTATTATTATTTTTTGTTCATTTTTAATAAAGCTTTCTTCATCTTTACTTTTCACTAACTCAATTGCTTCATCAAAACTAATTTCAGCATTTTTATACTTCGTTTCTATTTCTTGTTTGCTCAGGTTTCTGTAATTCCTTACATTATTTATTTTATCTTCAATTTTTTTGATTTCATGTTCATTAAAATTAATGACTTTTATATGTTTAAAATGTTTTATTTCATCAGTCAAAATTTTAACATTATTGACAACTTTATTTTTAACATTTACGTGATTAACTAGATCTTTAAGAAGCATGTTATAATCATTAAAGTATTTTTGCTGTTTTGTTTCAAATAAGGATTCATCGCTTATTTTTTTATTCAGAAGTTCATATGTTGTTTCATTTACTCCGGTTTTTAGCATAAAAACATTTTTATCAATAGATGTAAAGTAATCCTTTAGCTTGGTCTTACTTTCATTAGAAATACCATAACGAGCGATATCTTCACGCTCCTCTGCTTCCATAAAAACCGGCATTAATAAATCAAATGGCTTCTTATTGCTTTCAAATATATTTATTTCATGTTCTTCAAAAACTTTTTGTTCATCTATTGTATCCAGGACAGTTTCTACTCCTTTTCTGTCTGTCGCATAAACAAATAAGGTTTCCAATAAATTGCTTTTATTAACATCCTTCAAAGGTAATCTTTTTCTGAGCCTTCTATAAGGTTCTATTCTTATACCTCTCCCCAATGCTTGCAATACATACTTTTTAGCATCACTGCCACCAATATTAATGAAATTTATAACATTAGGCCTGTTGCTGTCCCAACCTTCATAAAAGCCTCTGCTACCTAATAAAATATTGATATTTTCATCTCTGTTAATATTTTTAAAATAGTTCCTTGTCTCATAGCTCTTTATATAAGAATAATTGTCTCCGAGCTTCTCTCTCTGAAACTTGTCTGCGTCACCGATTTTAATTAATGCAAATGGGTTTTCAGATGTTTCAAGTTTTAATACCAATTCTTTTCCTTCTTCACCTTCAAGAATCTCAATTTTACCACCTGTTTTAGCATTAAATATATTTGTCAGTAAGTCTTTCATAGTAATATCGGAAATTAATTTTAATTTAAAATCACATTTTTCATCTCCAAATACATATGATTTATACTGAAAATCACTTTTCAATTCTACTTTGGTTTCATAAAATAAATCATTGTCCATATTTCCCACGGCTATTTCTTCTAATTTCTTAAAAAATAAAAGTAAATCCGATTCATCTGTATTGATAGTGTTAACTAAAGTAAGCATCAATGGGTTATGATACATACCTTCCCTTTTTGCCTTTTTTATCGTTGCGAGTGTTATTAAAGATTTTAATACCTGCTTTTGTTTTTCACGCTCATTGAAATCATCAATTTGATTTCTAAAATTGAAGTATGATTCACTCAAGTATATGTTTTTTCCGTATCCGTCTTTAATAAATTTTTCTAAATTATAATTATAACAAGTAGTAGCATAGTCTATGGCATCTGTAAAAGTGGCAGAAAAGTTAAATAAGAAACCATTTCTGGACAAAATACTAATGTAATCCTGAATTGCAGAAGTTCCGGTTTCGCCTCTATGTGCCTCGTCCAGAAGTACGTACCAATTTCCATTATTATCATAATCTTTAAAATCCAGAATATTTTCTTTCCTTTCGTCTCTAATCAAATCACTTCTATAATAATAAATTTTGATACTTTTAAGTAAAGTTTTATAAAATTTATCCTCTTCATAATCTTTTAAATCCACTAATTCTATAGGAATTTCTTTGTCTCTATTGTAATCAAAAACCTCATTTTTGAATTGTTCGATTAAATCTTTTCTTGGAAGAAGAAGCATAATGTCTTTTTCCGGTATTAAACCTTTCCACTGCAGGTAATTTAGATATTCTATAGTTTTTATCAATACCATTGATTTACCGCTTCCTGTTGCCATCCAAAATGCTACTCTGTTAAAGAAGTTATATCCGGCTATAAATGTATTATCTTCTTTGATTATAGGTTCATAATAATTGAGAAATAATGAAAATCTTTTGTTTGTCAATCCACGCCTTTTATCTATCCGTCTTTCAAATTCATATACATTAAACGAGCCATCTTCCATTCCTAAATCTACACAATTTGAAAAAAGAGTTTCTTTACCATTATCTGAAGTATAATAACTGTATAAAACCTTAGCTAAATTTACAATCGCATTTTCCTGATATGAGAACAGCTTCTTATCATGTGAAAACCCGGTAATATTTGGTATGCACCATTCTCCTAGATCATAATATGATATGCCTTCTGCAAATCTTTCAAAGTATGTTTTAGCCACATCTATTCCCCCCACCAAAACAAGGATTTAGCTAGTTGTATAAATTTTATTTTTTCTTCCTTTGACATATGGGCAAAATCAATATTAATCCGTAATTCATCTTCTCCATCTTGCAATATAAAACTTTTGGAATATACTTTCTTTATAGGAAGTCCATATAGATTTGAAAAAGTCTCTGCCCAATCTATATTCTTATATAATTTATCAAAATTGAGCTCAATATTATTTTTTTCAATTTCTAATACATCAGCCAGTTTGTTATCGGCAAAAAATATGTAATCTTCAAAGGGCCTTTTATCATTGAAAATACTTACTTGATTATCCTTGTATTTCATATTCCTTAAGGTGTCTTCATATTGTTCTAAAGTATAATACTTGAAGAACCCACCGCCTTGCCAATTGATATCTATCGACAACTTAGGTCTGATATCGCCCATCACTATAGTTTTCATTCTTTTTAATGTTACATCTTCAATAAAATCGCCGGATTCTACACCTATCCATTTTCTATTTAATTTGTGTGCCGCTGCTATTGCAGTCCCGGTGCCGACATAATAATCCATTACATAATCATTCTGATATGTTGAAGCTTGTATAATTCTTCGCAGTAAATTTTCAGGTTTTTGAGTATTATCAATACCCCAATTTTCTCTAGTCATATTCTGAGTGTACATCATAGAATAAACATCGTTCCAAACATCACCAATAGCCATAACCGGAATATCCTCAATATAGAATTTTGATAACTCACTTTCGCCTTCTTTATATTTGTATATAAATAGCTTTTCTTCTTTATCTTTAAAGATATCCAACCATCCCAAACCGTCAATTTTTTTATTCTTATAATTTACATACATTTTATTAAACTCCGCATTATCCCCGGAATAAAATAAAATTGTATCATGTTGCCTGATAAAATTGTTTGCAGCTGTCTTTAAACCGGATAAAGAAGGACTTGTATTCCAAATAATTTCACGATTTAGTTCCTTACCAAAGGCTTCTTCGGTAATAATTCTACCTAAATAGTTACAATGGTGATCTAAATGTATAAACAAATTACCTTTATTCGATAAGAACTTTCCTTTGGTTAGTTTTAATCTGTCGCTTAACATTGATAACCATGTTGAATCTTTAAATTTATCTAAATAAGCATAGGAACTTCCTTCTGTATTAAACGGCGGATCAATATATACTAAATCTATCTTATCAGCAAATTTATTTGCACTATTTAAGAATTGATAGTTGTCTGAATTGATTAAATAACCGTCTATAATATCATCAATATCATAATAATTTGATAGCATTGATAAAAATTCTTGAGTGAATTCTGTAGAGAAATATTTTGTATCTACATAAATTGATTCGAAAGGAACTTCCCTGATAAGGTTTCCCTCGGAATATGATGCAAAGAAACCCCCTAATACCCTAGTCCTATCACTAATTGATTCATCTATAAAACACTCGTTTTCTTTTGAATTTAGATATTGATTGAGTTTTTCTATTGTATTAAACTGTTTCACATAACTTATTTTAATTTCATCATTTATAGAAACATTATAAACATAAACTTTTTGCAAAGGTTGTTTATAAACATCTCTAATTGTTTCTATTATATCGTTTTTATATTCTTCATTTTTAATTATATTCAGTTTAACTGCCTCAATAATTTTTTCATAATCATTATTATTTAAATACTTTTTCATAGTTTTTAATGAAATAACATAATTGCTATTTAGTACAAATTTTGGTTTATTCCAGACTCTCACTAATTCATTTTCAAATTGAGAAATGAATTTTATAATTTTTAATGCAAATTTTTTAATTAATTTTATTTGATTTAACCTTGATTGCTCAAACTTGTTTTCATCATTTAAAAGGAATTGATGTAAATATAAATCCAACTGCTCTACTAAAAAATCATGTGCATTCTTATTAATGAAAAAATCTACTTCAGATTGTTTTTCAAAAGTTTTAAATGCTTTTTTAATAATAGTGTCAGGTATATTAGTCTCTTTAACAATTTGGTCAATTTTTGTAATTCTGCCTTTAACGGAATACATAACATTAAAAACAAAGATATTTTTTTGTTTTTTCTCCCCATTTTCATCTTTATAGTTTTGTACTTTTATCTCCTTAAACTCATAAATAACTTTTCTTTTTTCATTATTTTGTTTTGATTGCAGGTTCCCTGCATCAAAATAAAAGTTATAAGTCCGGCTGCTGTTTTCATCTTCTATCAAAACATCTATGCTATTAAATAAAATATCACTTTTAATGTAATATAGCATATGAGTTTTCCAGAACAAGACTACGTCTTTATTGTCTGTATAAACTCTTTCATATACTCTTTGCCAATTCGCAGTTTTTACAAAGTAGACACTGCCGCTTTCGCTAAAGTATTTTTCAAAAAAGCTATATAATTTATCAAATAGTTCTTCTCTAAAACTATCCTTTATTTCATCACATTGATAAATGTCTTCTTTAAAACGATTTAATATAGAAGAATAATACTTCTCTTTAATTTTAAGCAAATTAACAAATCCACTGTCACCTTCGATTTTTGCGCCTACAAAGATTTCCTCTAATGCTGCATAAAATTTTTTTTCTTTAAACATGTTGTTTTCCATTATATTCCCCCACGTTTTATTATTTACCATCCTCTTATTTTTTAATTCCATCAGGTCAATTAACTATTTTATTTTTATTCTGCAAATTTAGTCTAAGTGTCATGCATACAATAAAACCTTAAAAGCAGACGAGACAATTTAAGACTCAGAAAGTTGTGTAAGTATGAAGATTCACCATAGGATTTAAACAAAACAACATAGGACCTTAGATAAAAAATTTCGCTCTAAATGTTTATCTTAGTTTTTTAATATATAACAGTATCGGCGGGTAATTAATCCAGTTTATAAAATCCATCAATAATACGGAATACTTTTTATAATCCAATTGCTTGACATACTCTATCACGGCATTCTTTTCTGCAAAACCACTGTCTCCGCCATGGTAAACAACAATTGTAATAACTCCGCCTACTTCCAGTAACTCCAAGGAAATTTTTATCGCTATAATAGTATTACCGGGTATAGTAGCTATCTTATGATCTCCTCCAGGTAAATATCCTAAGTTGAACATAACGGCATTGGCTTTAGCGGTAACAAACCTATCCATATATTGATGTCCGCTTCTTATAAGTTTTACACGGTGTTCAAGTTTGTTTTCTTTTAATTTAACCTTGGTCTTTTCCAAGGCTTCGCTTTGGATATCAAAAGAATATACCATACCTGCGTCACCTACAAGCCCGGCCATCAATAACGTATCATTACCATTTCCGGCTGTGGCATCGACAGCTGTGTCTCCTTCTTTTAAGTATTTTGAAATTATTTCATGAGATATACCCAGTGCATTTTTCATAACAAATCCCCTAAAAACTAATAGCCTAAATTACCACTATATTGAAATGCATCCTTTAACAACTCTATACTGTTTATGCTATTATCCTCATTTACCAAAATCTCCACTATATCAAATCTGCTCATCCATTTTGTTAATCTGTTCTTGGTAATATAGTGCAATGCAGTTTTCACTATTTTTATTTGTTTATTATAGTTAACAGCCTCACCGGGTAGACCATATTTGTCTGAACTTCTTGTCTTAACTTCGACAAATGACAAAGTATCTCCATCTGCAGCAATAATATCAATTTCACCTATTTTGCATCGATAATTCTTTGTTAATATTTTATATCCCTTACTTTCTAAAAACTTTATTGCAGTTTTTTCTCCGTAAATACCCAAAGATTTATTTTTATTCATTCAGTTCTCCCCTTTTCGCGTCAATATGGCATATGAATACTAATATCTCTGCAACTATTTCATATAATTCGGGAGGTATTTCCGACCCCGGTTCCAAGATTGAAAGCGTATCAACTAAGGAATCATCTTTAAATAAGGGAATATTATTTTTTTTAGCTGTATTGATTATTTTCTCGGCAATGATTCCTTTACCAATAGCAGTTACTTTAGGCACTGTATCGTCTTTTGCATACCTTATAGCAGCGGCCTTTTTAATCCTAACTTTTTTCTTCATAACTACAACCTCACATCAATACCCTGTTTATACTCTTTTTCTTTATTCAATCTACTTTCAAAAGAAATCGGATTTATTTTTTCATCCCTTTTTTCCGCAACTGATATGACTGCGACATAACCTTTGCTTTCCAATAAATCAATAAAATTTTTAGAATATTTATTAATTAGATTTGATACTATTTTGTTTTCTGTTTTAAAAGAGATATTTACCAGATTTTTTGATACTTGTATTAAACCCTCAATATGGCCAATATTTTGCATATCCAAAGATATTAATATGTGTGCATCTGATAAATCTATTCTTTTACCCTTCTTACTTTTTTTATAGATATAGATATCCGCTGAGGATTTAAAATTATTAACAATCATAGGCATATTATAATAATTGGAATGTTTATTAATTGATTTTACTATTGATAATATACTTTTCAAATTTTGTATATTATCTTTCAGCCGGAATTTTGTTATGTCTTTTTTCTCTAAGGTCTCCTCCAACTTTTTCATAGTATTAATCAGTTTGTTAATTTGATTTATATAGGAATCCTTATTAAACTTATCCGCTTCCTCATATACATTCAGTAATTCTTTTGTAAGCTTTACTAAATCCGGTTGATTGGAATCCTTTAAAACGTTAATTATTTCAGTAAGATAATCAGCCGGTCCTCGGCCTTTTGAAACTAAGTTATCAAACACAAATAAATTTTGTGGTGAGATTTCCACATCCTTAGAAAGCAGATATGAAATCGTCTCTATATTTATGTTCTCTGCAGAGCTGATCGTTTTATCAATTTTATAAGCCAAGTCCTTAATATCATCTATTTCATCTCCCTTTAAGTTAAGGGATTCTTCCATATTTTTTAAAAGCAAATCATTATCTCCGTCTTTTAAAACCGCAATATCCGCTTTGTTTATTAAATCAGATATATAATCGCGGCAGACAGCTAGTTGTTCCGTTAAAGGCAGTTTGTTTAAAACATCCATGGGTAATTCTAAAAAGTTTTCCTCGGATATCAGTAGGTTTGAAAATGTTTCAACTTTATTAAGCACTATGTCTTCAGATGTTTTTAGTAAGTAATTGATATACTCTATTTTATCTTTATTAACAGGTTGAAGAAATTTTAAAAGGTTTTCCAATATTTCTTTAATTCTTACACTCTTTCCAATACCCAATTCTTGTATCATATGATTAATGTCTTTTTCTATCTTATTATCAAAACCATCAGTTTTTAATATTCTGGCATAAATATTATCTTCGGTTATTTTATTTATTATAATGGAAATAACTTTCCCTTCGAATAAGTGTTCATCAGGAAGAAATAAAGCCGATATCAATTGGTTACCTGAAGTCCTAAGAGTTATCAAACCTTTTTCATTGTTTATAACCCTACCCTTGACAATATCTCCTATTTTTAGATTTTTTATATTTATTTCATCGGAAATAGTCCTGTCTAATTTATTAAAAGTATTAATCTTCATATAATCACCGACTAAATATTTTTTAAAAAGGTCCTTCTATGTATAGGTAGAATACCATATTTCCTAATACATTCAAAATGTTGTTTAGTGCCGTATCCTTTGTGTTTAGAAAAACCGTAACCCGGATAAATACTATCATAAGCAGAAACAAGGCTGTCTCTTTTTACTTTAGCAATAATTGAAGCGGCAGCAATAGAAAAGCACAGTGAATCACCTTTTATAATTGGTTTTTGCGGAATATCCAAACTTGTAAGTGTTTCCGCATCTATTAATAAAAAATCAGGCCTAAGTGGAAGATCAGCAATAGCCTTTTTCATAGCCAAGTGAGTCGCATTGCGTATGTTTATTGAATCAATAGTCAATTCATCTACGATTCCTACACCAATAGCTAATGCGCTGTTCATTATTTCATTATAAAAGTAAACTCTTTTCTTTTCAGATAACTTCTTTGAATCCCTTATACCCGGTATTTCATTCTTTCTATCAAGTATTACAGCAGCCGCAACAACAGGTCCTGCCAATGGTCCCCTTCCGACTTCGTCTATACCTGCTATTCTTTTAAATCCTTTTTGCAATAATAAATCTTCATATTTCCAAGTGGGTTCATGGCTTATTTTTTCTGTCTTATCAGGTCTTTTTCTCATTTTTAAAACTCCTGCCCCTTATATTCCGGCCTTTCAAGAGATATTTTGCCTAATTTTCCTGTCCTAAAATCCTCTATGATTAATGAAGAAACTCTATTTACATCAACTTCGCCACCTGACAACAGACAGCCTCTTTTTTTACCGATAAACTGCAATAATTCATCAACGGATTCGGTTTTGTGAAAACTGTATCTTTTATTAAGTTTTTCGGGAAATTCTTGTAGGGCTTTTAATAGGAATTTCTTAGATAACTCGTTAATATCCATGATTTCATCTTTAATGGCACCCGTAAATGCCAAGTTCTGCGCAACTATTTCATCATCAAATTTAGGCCATAGTATCCCCGGCGTATCTAAAAGTTCAAAGTCTTTACTTATCTTTATCCACTGTTTCATTTTTGTAATACCCGGCACCCCGCCGGTTTTAGCTATACTCCTATTCGCTAACTTATTAATAAAGGATGATTTCCCTACATTGGGAATACCGATGATAACTAATCTGACAGTCTTATGTACGATACCTTTTCTTTTCTTCCTCGCTATGTCATCCCTCATTATTCTTCTGCATCCTATAAGAAAATCTTTGATGCCTTGGCCTTTTAAAGAATCAACAAAAATAGCATTCATGCCTTTATTTTTAAAAAATTGTTCCCATTGTTTATTTATTTCTGTATCAGCCAAGTCTTTTTTGTTTAATACTATTATACTTTTTTTGTTGCCGATAATAGTATCTATTTCCGGATTTCTACTGCTTATCGGTATTCTTGCATCCAACATTTCTATTATGATATCAACCAGTTTTAATTCTTTAGCAATTGTTTTTTGAGCCTTAACCATATGACCCGGATACCACTGTATATTCATAAAACTCACTCTCCTAGAAATAGTTGAATAAAAAAGGGCCTATGCCAGCCCTTTAAATTACATTGTACTTCTAATTTTTGCAGCTTTACCGATTCTTTTTCTCATATAGTTGAGCTTTGCCCTTCTTACCCTTCCTCTTCGAATAATCTCAATCTTATCAACTCTTGGCGAATGAACAGGGAATGTTCTTTCCACGCCAACTCCATATGCTACCCTTCTAACAGTAAAAGTTTTTGAAAGTCCTCCGCCTTGAATTTTTAGAATATAACCCTCAAAGGCTTGCAATCTCTCCCTCGCACCCTCTACAACCTTTACATATACTTTAACAGTATCCCCGACTTTAATATCGGGTACATCTTTCTTTAACTGTTCGCTTTCAATCATAGTTATTAAATCCATAGTTGGCCCTCCTTCCTCCCAGACATTCATATCACTAACTTTGATAGCGGAATGCCCTTAATAACATGGCAATTATACCATAGCAATTATTATACTGCAAATCATTATTGTCCCTCAATTTTTCTTATAATTTCTTTTAAAATTTTTTTATCATTTTCATCCAGTTGTGCGCCGTCTAGTAATTCAGGTCTCTTTATATAAGTCCTTTTAATAGCTTGGTACTTTCTCCACTCTTCTATGTTTTTATGATGACCGGAGAGCAAAATTTCGGGCACTTTAAGACCCATAAATTCGGCAGGCCGGGTGTATTGAGGATATTCCAATAAACCACTGTTAAAAGTTTCTATTCTATGGGATTCTTCTTCTTTCAATACTCCGGGTATTAATCTTATAATCGAATCTACAACCGCCATAGCAGCAATTTCTCCGCCTGTCAAAACATAATCTCCAATAGAGATTTCTTCATCAACAAGTTCTTCCAGCACCCTTTCGTCTACGCCTTCATAATGTCCGCAAATAATTGTGATACTTTTATGTTCCAACAGACTCCGAGCTTTTTTTTGATTAAATACTTTGCCTTGCGGACTCATTAACACAACATGCGGCTTTCTCCCAATATGATCAATCACATAGTCCAACGCGGAAAAAATAGGACCGCATTGCATAATCATTCCCAAGCCGCCTCCGTATGGATAATCATCAACACGTTTATGTTTATCGTCAGAAAAATCTCGTATATTATGCAAAAAAATATTTATCAGCCCTTTATCACTAGCCCTTTTTATTATGCTTTCCCCAAAAACATTCTCAAACATAGCCGGAAACAACGTAAGGATATCAAACCTCATTTACATCAAACCTTCCGGTAATTCTACAACTAATCTGCTCTTCTCCAAGTTAATTTCTTTAAAAATACTTTTTAGTGCAGGTATTAATACTTCTTTGTCACCATTTTTCACAATATACACATCGTTACTCCCGGTTCTAATTATATCTTTAACCTTTCCTAAGTAGAGATTTTCTATTGTAAATACTTTTGCACCTATTAAATCACATATAAAATATGAATCACAAGGCAGTTTCACCGCATCTTTTCTGTTCACTTTAATATATTTATCCTTTAGAGCCTTTGCTGACTCTATACTGTCTATTCCCTCCAGTTTAACTGCCACTAGATTTTTGAAATACTTAATGCTATCTACTCTAAATTTGTTAATTCCATTTTCTTTTTCAATAAAAACAACATCCAAATCATCAAATCTTTTAATATTATCAGTTAAAGGATATATTTTTAATTCACCTTTTATTCCGTATATACCAATTATTTGTCCTATACTAATATATTCAACCATAAAACCACCTGAATATTTCTACCTATTACCATGAAAATTAGGATACTAATATCATTATAATATTTCTATGATAACCTTTTTATTAACCTTCACAGCAGCTGATTTTACTACAGTCCTTATAGCTCTGGCTATCCTGCCTTGTTTCCCTATTACTTTGCCCATATCTTCGGACGCCACACTCAATTCATATATAATGGATTTATCCCCTTCTATTTCCTTAACATTAACTTCCTCAGGTTTATCCACAAGAGCTTTTGCAATTACTTCAATTAATTCTTTCATAATAAACACCTCCATCAGAATTATCACATGTTACCACGCCATGTAAACATAACCATCACTCTGAGGTTTTCTATACTATCACTCCGGTTTCTTTATGCTGTCACTCTGAGTTTTTTTATACCGCCACTCTGAGCAACGCGAAGAGTCTTATGATTAGATGGAAAGATCCTTCGAATATACCTAAGGGTAACTATTTCAGATAACCTCAGATGACATTTTTGGTTCGGTAAGATCAATTCATACTTACATAGCAAAATTATTCAATAATTCCTACCTTTTTGAACAAAGATTTTACGGTATCTGAAGGTCGAGCTCCGTCTTCCAGCCATTTTTTAGCTTTTGCTTCATCAATTTTAATTTCGATAGGGTCCCTAATTGGATTATAATATCCTATCTCTTCAATAAATTTTCCGTCTCTGGGAGACCTGGAATCTGCAACTACCAGTCTGTAAAAAGGAGCCTTCTTTGCACCCATTCTTCTTAATCTAATCCTTACTGCCACTTTATCACCTCCTCTTTAAATCAAGGAGTATTTTTCAATACTTCTGACTAATTTTTAGAATATTAATCAACTAAAGAAAGGTAACTTTTTCTTACCCTTTTTGTAGTCTTTACCCATATCGGAAAATTGTTTAAACATTTTTTTAGTTTGTTCAAAATTTTTTATTATTCTATTTACTTCTTGTATATTACAGCCACTGCCTAATGCAATTCTCTTTCTTCTGCTCCCGTTAAGAATTGCCGGATCTTGTCTTTCTTTTTTTGTCATAGAATTTATAATAGCCTCAATTCTTACCAACTCTTTATCATCTACTTCCAAATTTTTAAGCTTCCCTGTTTTTATTCCGGGAATCATGTCAACTAACTGGCTAAGGGGACCCATATTTTTCATTTGTTGAAGCTGGTCTAAAAAATCTTCAAAGGTAAATTGTTGGCTTCTTATTTTTCTTTCAAGCTCCATTGCTTTTTTTTCATCTATTGTTGACTGTGCCTTTTCTATTAAGCTTAGCATATCTCCCATACCGAGTATCCTGGAAGCCATCCTATCAGGATAAAAAGGCTCCAAGTCTCCCAACTTTTCGCCTGTACCGGAAAATTTAATAGGTTTACCGGTTACAGCTTTTATGGATAAAGCAGCACCACCTCTAGTATCTCCATCAAGCTTTGTAAGGATAACACCATCAATTTCCAATCTATCATTAAAATTATGAGATGCATTCACCGCATCCTGCCCTGTCATTGAATCTACAACAAGGAGTATCTCATCCGGCTTAATGCTTTCTTTTAGCGAAGACAGTTCTTCCATCAATTCTTCGTTAATATGAAGCCTTCCTGCAGTATCAATTATTATCAAATCATTACCGCTTTTAACGGCATGTTCAAGAGCAGCCTTACTGATATCCACAGGGCTTATTTTATCGCCAAGGGAGAATACATCAACACCGGCCTTTTCTCCTACTACTTGCAATTGTTTAACAGCAGCAGGTCTGTAGATATCACATGCAACTAATAAAGGCTTTTTACCTTGCTTTTTAAAGTGCAAACTTAGTTTGCCGCATGTTGTAGTTTTTCCGGAGCCTTGCAAACCGACCATCATAACTATGGTGGGAGGTTTTGAAGAAAACTTTATTTTGCTTTGTATTGTGCCCATCAATTTTGTCAACTCATCATTTACAATTTTAATAACACTTTGTCCGGGTGTAAGACTATCCAAAACTTCTTGACCAATTGCTCTTTCTGTTACTTTATTAATGAATTCTTTAACAACTTTAAAATTAACATCAGCTTCCAGTAAGGCAATTCTTACTTCTCTCATTGCCTCTTTTACATCCTTCTCATTAAGCTTTCCTCTTCCCCTAAGTTTTTTAAAAGTTTCTTGAAGTTTACCTGCTAAACTCTCAAAAACCATTCAAATACCCCCAATATAATCACATAATCTCGCTAATAATATTTTTTATATCTATTAGCTTATTCCTAAGTTCTTCAATACTATCCGGATTACTATTTAATATTTTTTCAAGTTTTAAATCTATTTCAACTATAAGTTTATTATGCTTATTATATCTTTCTACTAATTTTAGCTTTTTTTCATATCGCTCTAAAGCATTTTCAGCTCTTTTCAAGGTATCGTACACACCTTGCCTGCTTATATCGGTATTTTCGGAAATCTCACTAAGTGTAAGATCATGATTATAGTATAAATCAATAATACTGTTTTGCTTTTTTGTAAGCAGTTCGCCATAAAAATCATAAAGCAATGATTTATAAACAATATCATCTTTCATAAGTACACTCCCAATAAATTTGTTACCATTAAGATATCATCGCCATTAAAACGACTACTACTTCATATCCCTAAATATACTACTAAAGAAAATTCTTCCGACTATAAAGAAAACCAATGTAAAGGTAATAACCCTTACATTGGTATTCTATATTAACAGATTTAATAAGTCAATATTCTTTTATATTATTTTATTCCATAAACAATGCATTAACAAATTCTTTCGGTTGAAAATCTTGTAAATCATCAATATTTTCTCCAACTCCGATTAATTTTACGGGTATATCAAGTTCTGCTTTAATGGCGATAACTATGCCACCTTTGGCAGTACCGTCCAACTTTGTTAACACAATGCCGTTGATATCAGCTATTTCTTGAAAAGCTCTTGCTTGTGCTACCGCATTTTGACCGGTAGTTGCATCTAGAACCAAAAGTGTCTCTTGAAATGCTTCAGGGTACTCCCTATTGATTATTCTAAATATTTTTTTTAGCTCCTCCATTAAATTCTTTTTATTATGAAGCCTTCCTGCAGTATCACATATTAGGACATCTGCTTTTTTAGATTTCGCAGATTGGATAGCATCATAAATGACGGCAGCAGGATCGCCGCCCTCCTGATGTTTAACTAAATCAACATTTATTCGCCTGCTCCATATCTCCAATTGTTCAATTGCCGCCGCTCTAAAAGTATCTGCAGCAACAACAATCACTTTTTTACCCTGTTCTCTGTACCTATGGGCTATCTTACCTATTGTTGTGGTTTTACCTACCCCATTGACTCCTATCATAACAATAATTTTAGGAAAAGAATCTTCTAATGTATTGGTTTTCTCCCCGAAAATGGTGATGATTTCTTCTTTCAACACTCTAATAATCTGAGTCAAGTCATTTATCTTCTCATTTTTAGCCCTATCTTTTATCTTTTCAATAATCTGCATAGAGGTTTTAACACCTATATCCGAGGTAATAAGTATTTCCTCTAATTCGTCGGCCGTTTCATTATTCAATTTCTTGAAACTTCCAAAAACATTATCAATCTTTTTGCTTAAATCTTCTCTTGTCTTAGACAGTCCGATTTTTAACCTTTTATAAAACGATTGATTTATATCAATATTGCAATTATCATCATTATTTTCCGGCTTTTTATAGAATCTATCCATCTTTACAATCCCCATTTCTAGCTTACTTTATCTTCTAATCTAACAGATAACAGAACCGATGTTCCTGTATCCTCCATGCTTACACCATATAAACAATCTGCCATTTCCATGCTCCCTTTTCTGTGAGTAATAATAATAAATTGTAGATTATTAGACAATTCCTTTAAAAAACTTGCATATTTTCCGACATTCGCATCATCAAGTGCCGAGTCGATTTCATCTAAAACGCAAAATGGAACAGGTTTCATTATAAGAATACCGAATAACAAAGCGATTGCAGTAAGTGCCCTTTCTCCACCGGACATAAGCATTAAATTCTGTGGTTTTTTATTAGGTGGCTTAACAATTATATCTATAGAAGATTCTAATATATTATCTTTATCTTCCAAAACAACTTGGGCTGAACCGCCGCCAAATAGTTTAGCAAAAACATTGTTAAAGTTATCATTTATGCAGCTAAATTCACTTAAAAATTGCTTTTCCATATAATCAGTAACTTCTTTAATTACTATAGCTAAGGATTCTTTGGCTGTTTTCAAATCACTAAGTTGATTATTCAAAAAGGTAAATCTATTATTAAGTCTTTCATATTCTTCGATAGCATTTACATTTACCGTACCTAAATTTTTGATTTTATCCTTTAATTCTTCAATCCTTATTATAGACTTACTGATATTAAATTTTTCAATTCTGTACGAAGCTGCCAGATTATAGTTTAACTCATATGTATCCAGCAATTTCATTTCCAAGTTTTCTATTTCCATTTCATTCTTTGCTTTTTGTAAATCAATCTTATGCAAACTGTTTTGCATATCTGATATTTCTTCTTGGCTCTTTTTTATTTTATTTTCTATCGAATCAAATTCTTCTTGTTCTTTTGTTAAGGTATCCTTCAAAGCTTTCAAATCATTTTGTTTTGCTTTTAATTCTGTTTCCATACTCCTTATTCTATTTATTACTTCTTCCTCTTTAGCTTTAATAGTATTAAGGTTGCTTTTACTGTCATTGATAAGTACAATATTTTTATTTACCTTGCTACTTATATTAGTCTCATTAATAAGTAAATTTGCAATAATTTTTTCTATTGCATTTTCTTGTTGTTTGAGTTCCGCTTCCTTTATTTTTACATCGGTTAAATTTTTAATAAAAATATCTCTTTCATCTTTTGTAATCTTAAAATTTTCTTCCAGTGCCGAAATTTCGCCTACAAGGATTTCATTTTCATTAGCAATTTCTTGTAACCTTTTTTTATCTGTTTCAATAGTTAAACTGTATTCTTCTTTTTCCTTTTTTAGGTCCCCCATATCCTTATTATTAATTTCCAACTTTGAATGTATCAACTCCAGTTCGTTATCAATATACATCAATTTATTTTTAATATTTAAATACTCAATTTCTAAATTATGTTGTTTATCATTTAATTTTGCAATCTTACTGTCCAGTTCAGAGTGTTCCCCTCTTTGCACATTTAAACTGCCGCTTATCTCATCCAATTCCTTCAAAGCTGATTTATATTCTTTTTTTAACTCTATAATCCTGCTTTTTCGGCTTAATATTGTGCCGGTTGTTGACTGCTTACTGCCGCCTGTAATAGCACCGCCCACGCTAAATATCTCACCTTCCAAAGTTGCTATTTTTATTTCATAGTTTGTAAGTCTACCCAGTTTAATAGCAGTATCCATATTATCAACAACTACAGTACGCCCCAGCAAATAATAGATAATATTCTTATATTCTTTGTTATATTCTATTAATTCGGCAGCCACGCCAATAAACCCGGGTCCTCTTAGTTTATTTAGCTCATTAGAACTAATTTTTCTGGGTTTTATAGATGCGATAGGTAAAAACGTAGCTTTGCCCATGTTATTCTTTTTTAAAATATTTATTAACTTCTTAGCATCTTCCTCACAATCAATAACAATATTTTGCATAGCAAAGCCTAATGCCGCTTCTATTGCAACTGTATAATCGAAAGGTACTGAAATTAATTCTCCTAAAACGCCTCTAAATCCTTGCACAGTAGTTTTTATACTACTTTGTCTTATAAGAATATTTTTTATTGTTCTATTATATCCTCCGTATTCTTTTTCCATTTCCTCCAATAACTTTAATCTTGAAAGAACATTATCCTTGTTTGATCTTATCTTGATTAACATTTCTTCTGTTTCATTTATTTTGATTTCTTTTTCATTCTTTTTTAGAAGAAATAATTCTTCCATATCTTTGTTTTTTTCTATTCTTTCTTTTATAAGAAAAGTATCTTTCTCAACTTGAGTTTTCAGCTCTATCTTTTCTTTATATTGTATCCCTAAACTTTCATTATCAGAGCTTATTTGCTTAATCCTATTGTCAATATTTTTAATAGTTTCATTAGTTACATTTATATTGCTTTTTATATCTGATTGTTTATTTAAATAGTCAATATGTTTTTGTTTATTTTTCTCTATTATATCTTCCATATTGATTATAGAAGAATATCTTTCATTGTACTCAAGCTCCATATCCCTCAGGATCTTTTCAGTTTGTTTTAATTCATTTACCAGAACCATTTGCTCTTTTTTATTTTTCTCAATGCTAGCGGAATTAACATCTATGTCTTCTAGCAGTTCATCATTTTCAACAGACAACTTTTTTAAACTTTCGTCAATATATAAAGCCTTTTCTCTGCATACCAATACTTCTCCATCTAGTTTATCTTTCTGGCTGATTAACCCATAGAGGTTTTGATTTAAATTGCTTATTTCCAATTCAAGCCTTTTAATGCCTATTTTATTTTCTTCCCGATTATTTTTAATTTCTAATAAAAGTCTATTTTCTTGCTCATGTTTGTCATTTAAAATTTTAATTTCATTATTTATATTATTTAACCTTTTATCGCCTCTATCAATGTTCGAAATAATAAGATTTACATCTAAAATTTTTAATTCATGTAAATATTTTTGATATCGCCTTGTAATTTCAGCTTGTTCCGATAACGGATCAAGTTGACTTTCAACTTCTTGCAATATGTCTTGTATTCGGATTATATTTTGTTCAGTCTTTTCCATTTTCTTCTCTGATTCAAGCTTTCGATATTTGTATTTAGATATACCGGCTGCTTCCTCAAAGATAGCTCTTCTGTCATCGGATCTGTTACTTAGTATCTCGTCTATTTTGCCTTGTCCGATAATTGAGTATCCATCCTTACCAACACCTGTATCCATAAATATTTCCGTCAAATCTTTCAATCTGCATTGAATCTTATTAAGATAATATTCACTTTCTCCTGAACGAAACATCCTTCTGGTAATGCTTATTTCGTTATAATCCAGATCTATACCCTTGTCCGTATTATCAAGGACTATAGTTACTTCTGCGAATCCTGCAGCTTTCATTTTTTCACTGCCCGCAAAAATTATATCTTCCATTCTATTTCCTCTAAGGGTCTTCACGCTCTGTTCTCCGATTACCCATCTGATTGCATCTGCAATATTACTTTTCCCGCTTCCATTGGGTCCGACAATAGCGTTAATACCATTAGTAAAGTTCAATTCAATTTTACCCAGAAAAGATTTAAAACCATTAATTTCTATTTGTTTGAGAAACATATTTACTCCTTTTATCCCTTTAGTCAATGACTCTTACACATTAAAAACTTTATAAACTATATATGCTTTGCTGCATAGCTTCTAAATTTAATTGCAGCGGCTCTTTATACCTTCGTAATATTCCGTCTTTGATAAGTTATGTATATCGTTATTAATCCTAACTCTTACAGAAGAACTGTTAATATCACCTATAGTAAAGTTAAATAGTGCATTGGGAAACCTCTCATAAAAATATTTAATATTTGATTTTCTCTGTCCTACCACATTGGAATAATTATCGGCACTGCTAATAACAGTAACAACTGAATAGGATTTCATCTTGGCAAAATATAAAATAGAATCAATCATGTCTTTATAAATCTCGGTCTCAACAAGCTGCCTAAAAGAAGGATGATAAGGCCCGGCAATAACGTTTCTGCCTATTTGCATTTCATCTGTCGGTTGAAGTCCTACACGGATAACTTCTATATGGTTACTCTCAAGCCTAATCATCATTTCTTTGCTTATGTCTACCGCTTCAAAAAGATCCAATGGCCTATACTCTCCTGATTCGTATAAATATTCCATATAAGTATCTTTAACAACCAAAGCCGGATAAATCCTAACAAATTGTGGCTTTAGTTTTACTACTTTTTCTACTGTATTTAAGCATTTATTTTTATTATCCTTAGGCAAACCAACCATTAATTGTGCACCTATTGTAAAGTTTTCTTTTTTTAAAGCTTCCATGGCATTTATTGTATCTTCAATAGAATGGCCTCTTTGACTTATATTTAACACTTCTTCATCCATAGACTGCACTCCCAATTCCACTATAGATACGCCGAAATCTTTTAAATTCTTCAATACTTCATCATCTATGTAATCCGGCCTAGTTGATAACCTAATGGCGTTTATATCCCCATTTGTAAGATATTTGTTGGCTATGGACAAATACCGATTTTGTTCTTTTTTAGGTATAGCGGTAAAACTTCCTCCGAAAAATGCTATTTCTTTATTAACATTACTTTTTTTAATTGTTCCCAGATATTTGTCAATTTGTTTGTCTACTTCATCTGTTGTTAATTCGTTTATTTGCCCGGTAATTCTCTTTTGATTACAAAATATACAGTTATGAGGACAACCTTTATGAGGAATAAATATCGGTATAATATAGTTTTGTTTACTCATTTTCTAACCTCAAGGTTTCAATAGCATTTCTTGCGGCAAGTTGTTGGGCATCTTTTTTACTATTCCCTTTCCCTATTCCAACAATCTTATTATTTAGAAATAATGCTATTGAAAATTCCTTTAAATGATCCGGGCCTTTTTCGGATATAACTTTGTATTTTATGGCGCCTAGATTATTTTTTTGTATGTATTCTTGAAAAAAAGATTTGTAATCATTAAATATTTTATTTTTAACGGATGATTCTATAATATCTTTTAGAATAGAAAGCACAAATTTTTCCGCTTCTTCAAACCCGCCGTCTAAATAAATTGCGGCAATCAATGCTTCTATTGTATCGGCTAGTATAGAAGTCCTCTGCCTGCCTCCCGTACTATCTTCTCCCTTGCTCAAATAAATGTAAGAGCCTAAGTTTAAAGATTTAGCTGCTAAAAATAAAGACTGTTCACATACAATATTTGCTCTCATTCTTGTTAATCGCCCTTCAGGCATATGTATTCTGTCTTGAAACAAATATAAGGATATAATCATGTTTAAAATTGAGTCGCCTAAAAATTCCAATCTCTCATTATGAGGATAATCACAGTTTTTTTCATTAGCAAAAGAACTATGAGTAAGAGCAATATCTAAAAACACACTGTTTTTAAATCTATAACCTATTTTCCTTTCTAACTCATGTAATTCTTTTTTGCCTTTTTCATGCATATATAAAACTATTCCTTTCCCTTGCATTATCATTATATTCTATTTCCTAGTATATCAATTAATTGTATTTTTTCAAGACTATTGAGGCATTATGCCCTCCAAAACCAAATGAATTGGACATTGCATAACATATATCTTTTTGTCTCGGTAAATTTGCTACATAATCTAAATCACAATTTTCATCTAAAAAAGAATAATTTATTGTAGGATGTATTATACCTTTATTCAAGGACATCAAACATGCAATTGCTTCGATAGTACCTGCTGCTCCAAGCAAATGACCTGTCATTGATTTGGTAGAGCTGACAGGAATCTTATAAGCAAAATCACCAAAGAGTTTTTTTATTGCCAGTGTTTCATATTCATCGTTCAGTTTTGTTGAAGTACCATGGGCATTTATATATTCAAGCTGTTCAGGAACTATATTAGCATCTGATAATGCAAATTTCATGGCTCTATATGCCCCTTCTCCTCCCGGAGCAGGAGCTGTAATATGATATGCATCCGATGTTGAACCATAACCAATTATTTCACCGTAAATATTTGCATTACGATTTATAGCATGTTCCAGTTCTTCCAGTATTATAATGCCTGACCCTTCACCCATAACAAAACCATCCCTGTTTTTATCAAAAGGCCTGGATGCCTTCTGTGGCTCGTTGTTTCTTTCAGACAACGCTTTCATTGAACAAAAACCTGCTAATGAAAGTGGGGTTATTGAAGATTCGGTACCTCCTGTAATCATTATATCCGCATCATTTCTTTGAATTATCTTAAACGCTTCTCCGATTGCATTTGTCGAGGAAGCACAAGCAGTCACTATAGTAATATTAGGCCCTTTAGCATTAAGAGTCATTGATATATGACCGGCTGCAATATTTGAAATCATCATGGGGATAAAGAAGGGGCTAACTCTGGCAACGCCTTTTTCCAACATTGTATTATATTGATTTTCCAATGTGGTTATGCCACCTATACCGGTTCCAATGCACACTCCTACTTTATATTCGTCTGTGATTTTGGAAGCAATACCGGCATCTTCATAAGCCATTTTAGATGATGCTATAGCTAATTGAGTGAATCTATCCATTCTTTTAGCTTCTTTTCTGTTAATAAAATTCATAGGATCAAAATCTTTTACTATTGATGCAATCTTCGTCGGATAATTATCGGTATTAAATGTATTTATTAAATCCACTCCGGATTTTCCTTCGACCAAGCTTTTAAAAAACTTTTCCTTGCCTATCCCAATTGGTGTCACAACACCAATGCCCGTTATTACAACTCTTTTCCTATCCATATAAAATTCTCCTCGCACTTTAATTAATATATATTGATTAAAAAACTACAATAATTTCAAAAAAAAATGTCCCGAAACCCGGGACATTTTTTATTTTACAGTAAAGTTAATTACAAGACGTTTTATTAGTAGCTCCAAGTATGACGCAATAGTTCTAGATTTTATACTACCCTACTGACTGTTTTTTATGTATTCTACCACGTCACTGACAGTTACAAGCTTCTCTGCTTCCTCATCAGGTATTTCTATATCAAATTCTTCTTCCAGGGCCATAAGGAGCTCAACGATATCCAGCGAATCAGCTCCTAAGTCTTCAATAAAGGAAGACTCCAATGTCACTTCTTCAGCATCTATACCAAGCTGTTCAGTAACCTTATCCACAACCTTTTGAAAAATCATAAGTTTCACCTCCTTATAGAATTATATTATGATAATATTATATTAACATTCCTCCGTCAATATTAATTACCTGACCCGTAATATAATCTGATTGGCTTCCGGATAAAAATAATACTGCATTGGCAACATCCTCCGGTTTACCGGGTCTTTTTAAAGGAATTAATGATTTCATTTGTTCTCTAATTTTTTCCGGTATTGCAGATGTCATATCTGTTTCTATAAAACCCGGTGCAATTGCATTAACATTAATGCACCTTGATGCCAATTCTTTAGCTATCGATTTGGTAAAACCAATTACTGCTGATTTTGATGCAGCATAGTTGGACTGTCCCGCATTTCCAGTTATGCCCACAATAGATGCTATATTAATTATTTTACCTGTTCTCCGTTTAATCATTGTCCTGCTGACGGTTTTTGTAAGGTTGAACACTCCTTTTAAATTTACTTGAATAACTTGATCAAATTCATCTTCAGACATTCTAATAAGAAGATTATCTCTCGTAATACCTGCATTATTGACTAATATATCTATACTGCCTAATTCATTTAACACGCTATCTACAAATTCCTCCACTTCGTGGTATTGTGAAACATCAGCTTTTTTTGCCAATGCTGCTACACCGAACTTTTTTGCTTCGTTTACCACTTCCATAGCGGCTTTATCATTTACTGAATAATTAATAGCAATATTAGCACCTTCTTTTGCCATCATTAGTGCTATTGTTTTTCCAATGCCACGGGAAGCTCCCGTAACAATAGCATTTTTCCCTTTTAAGAGCATTCTAATCTCTCCCTTAAACTGTTAATCGTTTTTTCTAAAGATACAATATCCTCCACATTATATATTCTGCTGTTTTTTTTAATTTTTTTAATAAAACCTGTTAAGGTTTTTCCGGGGCCTACTTCAATAAAGGTATCTACGCCTAGGTCTATCATGTTCTTAACACTATCTTCCCATAAGACGGAGGAACTGACTTGCTCCACCAACAATTTTTTAATTTCATATTTGTGTTTTATCACTTGTGCATGGACATTTGATACTACGGGTATATCCATGTCATGAAATTTAACCTTTTCCAACTCCTTGGATAGTTTTTCCCCGGCACCTCTTAGCATACTGGAATGAAAGGGTGCACTTACAGGCAAGATTATAACTTTCCTTGCGCCCTTTTCTTTGAGTACCTTTGATGCGTTTTCAACGGCTTTTGTTTGCCCCGCAATAACGATCTGTCCCGGGCAATTAAAATTCACGGGTTCTACAATCCCATACCCCGAAGCCATCTTTAAACACTCCACAACTTCATCTTTCTGCAAACCCATTATAGCAGCCATGGTTCCTTCACCTTGGGGTACAGCTTCCTGCATATATTTTCCTCTTTTTTTTACTACTTCAACGGCATCCTCAAAGCTGATAGCTTTTGATGCAACCAATGCCGTATATTCACCTAAACTTAATCCCGCAGTAATGTGTGGTTTAATGCCATTTAGTTTTAAAACCTCAAATAAAGCGATGCTGGTTGTTAAAATGGAAGGTTGAGTATTCTCAGTTTTCTTTAGGTCTTCATCTTTACCGGAAAAACACAAGCTTTTCATATCAATGCCCAGTTTCTCGCCGGCTCTGTCAAATATATCCATAGCAATCTTATAGTGATTTGCAATTTCTTTTCCCATTCCTATATATTGAGAACCTTGCCCTGGAAATATACATGCTATTTTTAGCATCTGCTTATTCCTCCACTATTTTACTTATTTTCTTTATTACCTCATAGCTTTCTTCTATGATACCATCAATAATGTCTTTAACCGTTTTTATCTCTTTTACCATACCGCTTATCTGACCTGCCATTACGGTACCCGTAACCACATCACCTTCCATACAAGCCTTTCTCAAACTGCCTTCACCCAGTTTTTCAAGTTCGTTAACAGAAACCCCATTTTTCTCAAGATTAATAAACTCCCTGTAAAGTTTATTTTTTATCATCCTGACCGGATGCCCTGTGCTTTTACCGGAAATTGAAGTACTTCTGTCTCCTGCTTTTAAAATTGCATTTTTATAATTATTATGTACAGTACACTCTTTGGAACAAACAAATACTGTTCCCATTTGTACACCTTGTGCCCCTAACGCCAATGCAGATACGAAACCTCTTCCATCGGCTATACCGCCGGCGGCAATTACAGGGATTTTAACCGCATCAACTACTTGCGGTACCAAAGCCATAGTCGTCGTCTCTCCGATATGCCCACCGGCTTCGGTACCCTCTACAATAACTCCATCGGCACCTGCCATCTCCATTCTTTTAGCAAGAGCGACAGAGGGCACTATTGGTATAACTTTTATACTTTCTTCCTTAAGCTTTTTAATATACTTACTCGGGTTACCTGCGCCAAAGGTAACAACTGGAATTTTTTCTTCATAAATCAATTGTATGATTTCTTCTGCAAAAGGTGAGAGAAGCATAACATTTATAGCAAATGGTTTATCGGTATAGTTTCTTATTTTTGAAATCTCTTCCCTAATTATTTCAGCGGGAGCATTCCCGGAGCCTATTATGCCCAGTCCGCCGGCATTTGAAACTGCCGCAGCCAATTCTCCCGTCGCTATCCATGCCATTCCCCCTTGTAAAATTGGATATTTTATATTCAATAGACTGCATATTTTTGTTTTAATCATTTAAACCCTCCCATTTACGCCCATTTTATAACAGCGGATGCCCATGTTAAACCGCCTCCAAACGCGACTAATACAACATTATCTCCTTTGGATAACCTTTTCATCCTTTTTGTCTCATCGAGGGCAACGGCAATAGAAGCAGAAGACATATTCCCATATTTATCAACATTTACAAATACCTTATCTTTTGTTAAATTCAATCTTTTCATTGCATTTTCAATTATTCTTATATTTGCTTGGTGGGGTATTAAATAATCTATTTTTTCCTTATTAAGATTACATAGTCCCAGAGCCTTTTCAGTGGCTGCCTCCATTATTTTAACTGCAAATTTAAATACTTCCGAACCTTCCATTTTTATATAATGCATAGATTTATTAATCGTTTCAACGGAAGCAGGATTTCTTGAACCGCCTGCCGGTAGGTACAATAAATCGCAACCGTCTCCATCAGAACCTAAATAAGTTGAAAGAATTTGTGAACCTTCCGATTTTGAAACTACTGCAGCACCGGCTCCATCCCCAAATAAAACACAGGTATTCCTATCTTTATAGTCAGTTATTTTGGTAAGAATTTCGGCTCCAATAACTAGAATATTTTCTGCTGAACCGGATTTAATAAATTGCTCCGCAATTGATAAGCAGTAAATAAATCCGGAGCATGCAGCTTCAATATCAAAAGCCGCCGCATTTTTTGCTCCCAGATTTTTTTGAACCAAACAAGCAGTTGAAGGAAATACCATATCCGGTGTTACAGTAGCAACAATAACCATATCCAAGTCCATTGGACTCAAATTAGCATCATTTAAAGCCCGGACGGCTGCCTCTGTCGCTATATCTGATGTTGCAATTTCATAAGAAACTTTTCTTCTTTCCCTAATTCCTGTTCTTGATACAATCCACTTATCGCTTGTATCTACTATCTTCTCTAAATAACTGTTGCTTATTATAGTATCCGGCACATAACTTCCTGTCCCGATAATACTTGCCGCATATTGATTCCTTTTCAAGTTAAACAACTCCTGTCTCATTAATTCCTTCGTTTATTAGTTGAATATAATTACTATCATATAAAAGTTTGGCTTGTCTGATTGCATTTTTAATAGCTTTTTTATCCGAACTTCCATGCGCTTTTACCATAATCCCGTTTATCCCTAAAAAAGGTGCCCCGCCATATTCTTTATAATCAAAACGTTTTTTTAATCCAATAAAACTATTCTTCATGAACACTGCTCCTATTTTTGATGCAAAAGATTTGTTAATTTCCTCCCTTATCATGCTCATTATCCCTGAAGCCAAGCCTTCAGTATTTTTAAGTACAATATTTCCGACAAAACCATCACAAACACATACATCGCATATTCCATTTACAATATCTCTTGCTTCTATATTTCCGATAAAATTTAAGTTGCTTTCCTTTAGCAATTCAAAACTCTGTTTTGTCAGTTCATTGCCTTTTCCTTCTTCGGAGCCATTGCTTAGCAAACCAACCTTTGGGGAAACAATACCTGCAATTTTCTCCATATAAATTGAGCCCATCAAAGCAAATTGGAATATATTAATAGGTTTACAATCTACATTCGCCCCTGCATCTAAAAGCATATAACTACCCTTAGTTGAAGGCAATATAGGTGCCAGTGCCGGCCTATCAATCCCTTTTATTCTTCCAACCCTCAGTAAAGATCCTGCTAAAAATGCACCGGTATTACCTGCTGAAAGAAAAGCATCACAATTGTTATCTTTAACCATCTGTAAACCGAGAACCAGCGAAGAATCTTTTTTTCTCCTTATTGCATTTACAGGGGCATCATCATTTGTAATTACCTCCCGTGCCTCAATAATATGTATTTTAGTATTGTTGATATGAGGACCTAAGTTCTTATCAATATCCATCTTCAAACCTACTAAATATATATCTATATCATACTCTTTTACAGCCTCAATACACCCTTCAATGATAGCTTTCGGAGCATTGTCTCCGCCCATAACATCCACAGCAATTTTCATTATTTTCCCTCCTCTTGATTAAAAGAAACAAGAATGAATTTCCCTCTAAATACTTCAAGTCCTTTAGTGTTTATAAAAACCCATACAAAGTATTTGTTTCCCCTTACTCTTACTACTTCTGCTTTCGCTATCAACTTATCACCTGCAAACACGGGGTTTTTATATTTAATATTTGCAACCCCTATTAAAGCCACGCTGGCATCTATTACGGCAATAGCCAATGACTCTGCTTGTGCAAATATATGGCTTCCCCTTACCACATCGGTTTTTTCAAATGCCATGGAGAAATCCGTTTCCAAAATGGAAATCCCGCTTTCACCCAGCTTCAAATCAATAAGCTCTCCTACAATTTCTTTTCCGGCAATAGATCTAACCTTTAAGTAGTTTTTCTCGGCAACATCTTTAATCCTTTCCCTGAGCTCGCGGATTCCTAATTCTAAGCGATCCAGCCGTATAGTTTGAATACTTACCCTATAAAATTCAGCCAGTTCTTCGTCAGTTAAAAATGGATCCGATTCAATCTTTTTTAAAAGAGCATTTTGTCTTTCTTTTTTATTTAAAACTTTCTTCATGGAAGCACCTCCTACTATAACCTCAACTTAGTATCTGGTACTAGGATATAGTATACAATAATACAAATACAAAAATCAACAACTAATTTTAAATAATTTCTAATTTTGAATATCTATGATACCGCTCAAACATAACTTTATTCTTAGAAAACCCCTTAAGACCTTACACAACGTAATCTTTTGTAAATATTAATAGTTTACAATAAAGAAATATAAAATTATATAATATATAGATTATTGTATCAAGACTGGTAACACTTATTGCCTTTCAAGGATAAAAGTAGGTTCACGCATTAAATAATTAACGTTTTGTTGTTAATACCTCATAGTCTTTAACATGATTTATAAAGGTAAAACGTAAAAAACCGCTTCTATCGGAGAATAAAAGCGGCTTCGCCGCATTAGTTTATTAACTTACGTTGTTAAACCATATAGTTGCTAATAGATTTTTAGTATGATATATGGAGAAAAGGCCGCTTTTATAGCCATGTGCCATTTCTGAATAAAATGAGGAAATATTGGCACGGCATATAAAAAATAACAGCGCCTAAACGCTGTTATTTTTATTACTCCTCTACCTTTATAACTGTTCTATCCTTATAATATCCACAGGATTTGCATACTCTATGAGGCAATTTCGGTTCATGACACTTTGGACAGGCCACCAGTCCGGGCAGTGTTAACTTCCAATTAGCTCTCCTCTTATCCCTTCTTGATTTCGATATTCTTCCTTTAGGTACGGCCAATTTAAGCACCTCCTTATTCCTTTTCAAGCAAATTTCTTAATACTTCCAGTCTCTCGTCTATTTCCTCTGTTACACATGGACAATCTGTAAGATTTTTATTATTTCCGCAAGCAGAGCATAATCCTTTACAATTTTCATTGCATAATGGTTTCATAGACATTTGACTTGTAATTTCATCCAGTACAATATCTTTAATATCTATTGCATTTCCACTATAAGTTTTCAAATCTCCATTTGCATTTTGCAAATCTTTAGTAAATACATAATTAGCATCTACATCAATTTCTTCATTATAAGGATTTAAACATCTTGAACAAATTCTTTGGATCCTTGTTTTAATATTCATTTGTAAGTGTATCTTTCCTTCATAGTTTATCACATATCCATTAACTTTGATTGGCTGAACGGCTTTAATTTTTTCTCCAAAAAATTCTACAATATCATCTTCAATTTCTCGGCTAATTAAAAATGTCTTCTTTTCACCTTCATTTTTTAAAACTTCCATTAAATCTATTTTCATTCAATCACCCTATTGTAATTAACGAATTTTATTATACAAACCTGTATATCTTTTGTCAAGGAATAAAGATTCAATTGGCTAAAGACATAAAACATATTTTATTTTATGAGTTCCGCAGTATCTTTTGCTATCATAAGTTCTTCATTGGTCGGTATCAAGAGTATTTTTGCTGTTGAATCATCTGTCGATATTACAGCTTCTTTTCCTCTAGTATTGTTCTTTTCTTTATCAATTCTAAACCCTAAAAAGTCTAACCCTTTACATATGCTTTCTCTCATGCTGGAAGAATTCTCTCCCAAACCGGCAGTAAATACTACAGCATCAATCCCCCCCATAACAGCCGCATAAGCACCTATATACTTTTTAACTTTATGGGCAAATACCTCCAGTGCCAAGGCTGCTCTTTCATTTCCTTTTTTAGATGCTTCTTCAATATCTCTAAAATCACTGCTAATTCCGGAAATACCGAGTACTCCGGACTTTTTATTTAAAATATCACATACTTCATTGATATCCAATTCTTCTTTCTCTACTAAAAAACCACATATCGCAGGATCAATATCTCCGCATCTCGTACCCATGGCCAAACCTTCCAAAGGGGTAAAGCCCATACTTGTATCGATGGACTTTCCATCTTTTACTGCTGTTATACTGGCTCCATTACCTAAATGACAGGTGACTATTTTGAGTTCTTTAATATCCTTGCCTAAAATGTCTGCAGCTCTTTCAGCCACGTATTTATGAGATGTACCATGAAAACCGTATCTTCTAACCCCATATTTTGTATAATATTCATAAGGCAAAGCATATATATAAGCATATGGTGACATAGATTGATGAAAAGCAGTATCAAATACTCCAACCATAGAAACACCGGGCATTAATTCTTTACATGCTTCAATACCAAGTATATTTGGAGGATTATGTAAAGGCGCTAAATCAATACACTCTTTAAGAGCGTTCATCACTTCATCATTTATTACTACTGAATACGCAAATTTTTCACCTGCATGAACAACTCTATGTCCTACTGCACTTATTTCGTCCATACTTTTAATCACACCATAGCCTTTATGCATCAAAGCATCTATAACAATCTTCAATGCCTCCTTATGGCTTGGCATATCTTGTTCAATTTTTATACTGTTTCCGTTATTTGTCTCATGTTTAAGCATTGAACCGGATATACCAATCCTTTCAGCTAAACCCTTGGCAATGACTTCTTGGGTTTCCATGTTTATAAGTTGGTATTTTAGCGACGAACTGCCGCAGTTGACAACAAAAATTCTCAAAGTATTACCTCCTCTTAAAGTTACTTAGTTAATCTATTTCAATATTAATAGATTCAATAAAAAATTTGTGAATTAATTGTATCTGAATTAAAACAATATAAATTTAATTACTATATTGTTAATATATTTTTCTATATAAAAACACTTTTTCCTTCTTTTTAAATATATTTTTGGATTTATAATTCTTTGTTATACTATAATAAAGTACAATAACTAAATTATCGTGTAAGGAGAAACCCAATTATGAGTGTAACAGCAATTGTAACTGAATACAACCCTTTTCATAATGGTCATAAATATAATTTAAATATGGCTAAAAAAATAACAAATTGTGATTATACTATATCAATAATGAGCGGCAGTTTCCTGCAAAGAGGAGAACCCGCACTTTTTGATAAGTGGTCAAGAGCAAAAATGGCTGTTCTGGGAGGATTGGATTTAGTTATTGAATTACCTGTGCTTTATTCTTGCCAACCGGCAGAAAATTTTGCTTATGGTGCTATAAAAATTTTAGAATCATTGAATATCGTAGACTATCTCTGTTTTGGCAGTGAAAGTGGAAATATTAATGATTTATTTAAAATTTCTTCTATGCTGATAAGCGAATCTAATTCTTTTAAAAAAAGAATTAATAAAGAACTTGCCCGAGGAATATCATATTCAAAAGCTATTGGCGAAACAATAGATAGTATTTTTGGCGATAATACAATTCAGCCAAACAATATATTGGGAATCGAATACATTAAGGCCATATTAAAGCAAGGCAGCAGAATAAAACCGATAACAATTAAAAGAATAAAAAACGATTATTCTGAAACTGTTATTACCGGTTCTATTTCAAGCGCAACTGCTATAAGGAAAGAGCTTAAAACTAAAGGGATTAGCAACAGCATTATCTCATCAATTCCAGAGGCTACTTTAGATATAATGAAAGAAAATTTGTCAAACAATAAAGGCCCGATTTTCTTTGAAAACTTTACAAATATGATACTATATCAACTGAGAAAATCTAATATATCTGAATTAGCAAAATTGCCGTACATAAGGGAAGGTATTGAATATAGATTGAAAAATAAAGGCGATACCTCATTTTCTTTAACCGGCTTAATTGATGCTGTTAAGACAAAGCGCTATACAAGAACATATATACAGCGTATGCTCTGCCACATGTTATTGGGTATAAACCAAAATGATGTAATGCTTTCCAAAGCTGAAAATTCTCAGATTTACATAAGAGTACTTGCCTTTAATAAAAAAGGTAGAGAACTATTAAAAAAGATAAAATCATCTGCCTCTTGTCCCATTATTATCAAAACTGCTAATTTTAAAAGCCAGAATTATTTTCTAAACAGAATGTTTCAATTAGATATTCTATCTACAAATATTTATAACTTGGCTGAAAAAAATCCGGCCTATAAAATAGCAAATCAAGATTATTTATCATCTCCCTATTTTATCGAAAAGCCGGATTAAAACTTTTTTCTCAATCAGCCACCTATTACCATAATGTCTCTTTTACAGCCTTTGAAACAATATCTGCTATAATACCATATTGCATATTTTTTTCTGAATTTAGTATAGTTTTAAGTATTTCAAAGTATAATGTATAAAACTTTATTTTTGAGTGATTTTTATGAAGAAGTTAAGTGCTTCCAATCTTATAAACAAGATAATATTTCTATTTATAATGATCAGTATTATTATTTCCCCCGAAAATGCTTATAAATCGTCCTTAGAAGGGCTAAACCTATGGTATAATATCGTGTGTCCTGCTCTCTTTCCGTTTTTTGTGAGCTTGGAAATACTGATTAAACTTGGCGTGATAAATCTCATTGGCATTTTTTTTAGGCCAATTACCGAATTTCTATTTAATATACCCGGGGAAGGCGCTTTTGCTTTTATAATGAGTATTGCATCAGGATATCCTGTTGGCGCCAAAGTAGTGGCAAATCTAAGAAAAGAAAAAATATGTACTAAAACCGAATGTCAAAGAATGATAAGTCTTTGCAGCACCTCCGGCCCGCTTTTCATAATGGGTGCAGTATCTGTAGGGCTGCTGAAAAACCCTGATATTGCACCTGTATTGCTTATATCCCATTACTTTTCCGCATTAACGGTAGGACTGTTAATGAGGTTCTATAAAAGAGAAAAAAATAACAAGAAAAGTTTTCCCGGAGTACATATTACCAAATTATTTATAAAGAATAATGACATTGAACCAATAGGAAAAGTTTTTGTTGAATCAATAATCAATTCCGTCAATCTTATACTAATGATTGGAGGATATATAATTTTTTTTTCTGTGATTTCCGGTATAATAAAACAAATAGGTATCATTGATGTCATAACAAGCTTAACCGATTTAATCTCTTGCAAATCTAATTTATCCGATGATGTTGTTTCTGCTTTCATAATCGGTATATTGGAAGTCACAAACGGGGTTAAGGAATGCGTGCTTTTAAACTCACCTTATATGATAAAAATTGCATTAATAAGTTTTTTTATCGGATTCGGAGGTTTTTCAATTAATGCTCAAGTTGCAGGTATAATATATGATACTGATATAAATTTTTCTTTATATCTTTTAATAAAGTTCATACAAGGAGTTATTGCTTCATTTTATTCTATTTTGCTATTTAATTTAAGGCATGTTTCCGTATTCAAAACCGACTCTTATCAAATAATTTACAAAAATCTTATAAGAAAAAGTATCCTAAAGCTCTCTTTTTCTCTGCTGCTTTTAGTCCTTGCATTTTTCTTGGCATCCGTATTATTTGCAGCATTATATGTCAATATTAACAAAAAAAATAAGCTGCATAAACAGCTTAAATGATTTATCTTTTATGGTTTTTTAATTCTTCTCTATTGTTTTTTATTATAACTAATATATTCTCAACTCTTGTGCCTAATTCTGCAAGCAAATCGTCTGCATATGCCTTTGCACCGAGTCTAATTTTCTTTGCATCCTGTTGCGCGGCCTGTATAAGTTCTTTCGCTTGTTCATTTGCTCTTTTTGTAATTTCACTTTCTTCAATCATTTCTTTTATTTTTCTATCAGCTTCTATTTTATACAGCTCGGCTTCTCTTTCCGCTTCTTCAATAATTTTTTTTCTTTCCTCTATACTGTTATGTATTCTTTCTTCGCTTTCTTTAATTATACTTTCTGCTTCCTTCTTTGCTTCAATTAAAATCTTCTGTCGTTCCTCTTTGATCCATTGAGCTTGCTTTAGCTCATCAGGCAGCTTTATTCTAACATCTTTTATTATTTCCAATAATTCGTCTCTGTTTATCATTGCTTTAGCCGATAGGGGTAGATTAGGCGACTTTTCAATGATATCTTCAAGAGCATCTATTAATAAAAGCACTTCCATACTTATTGCCTCCTATTATATTTTTTGAAAATCTCTTTTTCTACTATGCTTGGAATGAGTCCCTTTATGCAACCGCCAAACTTCGCAACTTCTTTTACCAAACTGGAGCTTAAATAAGAATACTCACTGTTTGTCATCATAAATATTGTCTCTATCTTAGGATTAAGTTTTTTATTCATTAGAGCCATTTGAAATTCATATTCAAAATCTGACACTGCCCTTAAACCTTTGACGATAGTTGTCGCATTTTTTTGTTTCATAAAATCAATTAAAAGACCCTCAAAGCCATCAACTTCGATATTATCCAAGTGGGTGCAATTTTCTTTTATAAAACGTATTCTTTCTTCCACTGTAAATAACGGTGATTTACTTGTATTTACTAATACACCTACAATCAGCTTGTCAAAAAGCCAAGACGCCCTTTCAATTATATCCAAATGCCCGTTTGTTATGGGATCAAAGCTGCCCGGATATACGCATATTCTCATCAAATTCCTCCTGTCAACTATTTAAGACATATAAAACAAAAGCAAGGTATCTCCGTATGATTTCCTTTTAATCAAGTCATATTTTTCAATTTTTTCATAAATAATATCTTTAATACCTTGTTCAATTACAATAATACCACAATTAGATAATATATTGCTCTTAAAAATTTTTTTTACCGCTTCATAGACAATATCTTTTCTATATGGAGGATCTATAAATATTATATCAAATAATTTCTTTTTTTCAGCTAATTTGTCTATAGCAGTTGAAAAGTCTGTATTATATATTTCAAAACTATCAGATAAGCCGATTTTATCCAAATTCTCTTTTAATACTTTTATACTATCCCTGCTTGAGTCGATAAAAATAACTTCCGCAGCACCCCTACTATAAGCTTCGATTCCAATACTTCCGCTGCCGGCAAATAAATCCAAAAATCTACAATTTATAACCCTATCCCCCAAAATGCTAAACAACGCTTCTTTAACCCGATCTGCTGTCGGTCTTATATTATGGGCTTTTATCCCTTGTAACCTCCTGCCCTTTAATAAACCGGCTATAATTCTCAAATTACAGACCCTCCCAAAATACAATTTCTATATCATAGCACAATATTTTCCCTGAATAAAAAAAATCTAACTGTAAAATATAATAATAGGGATAATAGTAATATACTATATTTCCCCATAGAGCTCTTCCTTCAATTTTCTCCTCTCCCTATACCGGTGACGGGTTCACCGGTATTTACTTATACACTAATTCAAAGCCAGGTTATCTATCAATTCTTCAAACCTTAAATAAAGATGATTTATCATTTCTTTATACAGCTTATCTTTATCAAATTCATTTTTCTGCAAATGCAGAATAGCATCTTTTGATTCTTTAATAATACTATAATCCCTAAACATATCCAGCAATTTAAATTCCGGTAGTCCATGTTGCTTAACTCCCAAAATTTCTCCGCTGCCTCTAAACTCCATATCCTTTTCTGCAATTATGAATCCGTCAGTTGTTTTAGTTAAAAGCCTGAGTCTTTTAATTGCTATTTCCGATTTAGTATCTGAAACTAATATACAATAAGATTGTTCCTGTCCTCTACCTACCCTTCCGCGTAATTGATGTAATTGAGCTAACCCAAATCTTTCTGCATTTTCAATAATCATAATAGTCGCATTGGGTATATTTATACCGACTTCAATAACAGTTGTGGAAACTATAATATTAGTGTCCCCTGACTTGAAACTTTCCATGACTTCATCTTTTTCATCAGTTTTCATTCTGCCATAAATAAGACCAATATTATAATCCTTAAAAAATTTTGTTTTTAAATAATCATAGTATTCCTTTACAGAAATAAGCTCAAGTTTCTCAGATTCCTCTACCAAAGGACATATGAAATAGGCCTGTCTTCCTTTATCTATGTGTTTTTGAACAAATTTAAACATTCTTTCTTTTTTATCCGAGCCTATAAAATAGGTTTCAATTTTTTTTCTGTTCGGCGGCAGTTCATCAATTGTAGAAATATCTAAATCGCCATACAGTACCAAAGAAAGTGTCCGTGGTATTGGTGTTGCAGACATTACTATCATATCGGGGTTGCTGCCTTTTGCTTTTAGAATTCCCCTTTGCCTTACGCCAAACCTGTGCTGTTCATCAGTAATAACCAAACCTAAATTATTAAAAACCACATCTTCATTTAACAAAGCGTGTGTACCTATTACAATGTCAATTGAGCCATCTTTTAAATTATCCAGTATCACATTCTTTTTCTTTATTTTTTGTTTCCCAATAATTAATTCCACATTAATATCTTTCAGCCCGCCCAACCTAATATAATTATCAATAGTGTTAAAATGCTGTTTTGCCAAAATTTCGGTGGGAGCCATCATTGCTCCTTGATAACCGCTTTTTACACAATTTAATAATGCCAAAAATCCTATTATCGTCTTACCGGATCCTACATCTCCTTGAAGTAATCTATTCATAGGCTTTGGCATTTGCATATCAACCAATATCTCGTTTAGCACTCTTTTTTGTGCATCAGTCAAAGAATAGGGAAGTTTATTTATAAAATTTAATACCATCTCTTCTGCATTGAAAATTAAACCTTTTTCTTCATCCTTCGACCCTTTTATATATAAAAAAGCTGATTGCAGCATAAATATTTCTTCAAATTTAAGCCTTCTTTTAGATGAGTCTAAATCAAAAAAAGTTTCTGGGAAATGGATATTGTTTAATGAATAATTTATTTCCGCAAGATTATATCTCTTTCTAAAATCATCCGGAAATACATCAACAAGTTTATTGTCAACAAAAGCAAGTGCTTTATAAACTATATTTCTCATTTCCTTATGACTTATTCCTTTTGTAAGGGAGTATTCCGGCACTATCCTTAAAGAATGTATGCTAATTTTATTCAATTTTTCATATTCCGGGACTTCTACTGAAATTCTATTATTTATAAACACTGATTTTCCGGAGAATACAACTTTTTCATCTAATCTAAACAATGACCTAGCAAACCTGTTGTTATAAAAAATAATTTCAATTTCACCTGTATCATCACATATAGAATACTTTGTTATAAGTAAACCTTTTCTACTCCTTGTCTCAATTGGTCTTGAATTTACTATGCCAATAAAATTATAAATATAGCCCGGTTTAATATCCTTAATTTTCACCAAAGTACTCTTATCCCTATATTCTTTAGGAAAATAATAAAGAATATCTTTAATAGTATAAATATTTAAATTTGCTAGCAATTTTGCTTTATGTGCACCTATCCCTTTTAATACCTGAACGCTATCTGATAAGCAATTCATCCAAACACCCTTTGTTATCTATTCAACGGACAAAATATAATAATATAAAGGTTGCCCTCCATAATGCATTTCTACATCGCAGCTTGAATATTTACTTTGCAAATGTTTTGCAAGCTGTTCTGCTTCACTCTGAACAATATCTTCACCATAATAAATTGTTATAAGAGAAGAGTTGTCATCCACCATTATACCAATAAGTTCATCTACAACTTGTGATGTGTTTTCACCATAGGAACTGATTTCATTGTCAATCATTCCAATTATATTGCCTTCCTCTATTTCTAATCCATTATAATTAGAATCCCTGACCGCATAAGTAATAAGTCCGGTTTTAATATCATTTATGGCACGCTCAATTTTCTTTTCATTCTCTTCGGGGATTTTATCCGAATCAACAGCCATAACTGCTGCTATACCTTGAGGTATGGTCTTTGTTTTTGCGACGATTATATTCTTATCCGTAAGATGCTTAACTTGGCTCGCTGCTAGTATCACATTGCTATTATTCGGAAGTATCACAATGTTATCCGCTTTTACTTTTTGCACACTTCTAAAAATATCCTCTGTACTGGGATTCATAGTTTGTCCACCTTCAATAACCTCATCCGCACCCAGATCCTTAAAAATATTTGAAATCCCAGTACCTATTGCAACCGCAACGACTCCATACTTTTTATTTTTTATGCTTTCAGATTTATCTTCTTCATTTATCAATAGTTCTTGATGTTGTTCTCTCATATTGTCTATTTTTATACTTGATAAATATCCAAACTCAATTCCTTTTTCAATAACTTGTCCCGGATTATTTGTATGGATATGAACTTTAATAAGATTCTCATCCCCGACTACAATTAAGGAATCGCCCATATTCATTATTTCCTTTTTATAAAGTTCAAGATTCATTCCTTTACCTTTTATAAAAAATTCCGTGCAGTAACCAAATTTAATCTCTTCTTCTTCAAATGACAACTTTTCATTAGTTGGCACAGCTTCAATTTGTTTCCCCGCAACTTCGATTACTTTTTTAGTGGTAAGGTAGTATAACATACCATTTAATATATCCAGTAATCCCTTGCCACCGGCATCAACAACGTTAGCCTGTCTTAAAACCGGCAACATCTCCGGTGTTTTATCCAAAGTTAAATTTGCTTGGTTAACTACTTCACCAAATAGATAAACTAAATCTGAACTTTGTCTGGCAATTTCCAGTCCATGTTCGGCACTTTCTCGAATAACTGTTAGAATAGTACCCTCTGTAGGCTTCATTACAGCTTTATATGCAGTATGGGAACCTTCCATCAATGCATTTGCTAATAAAAGGCAGTTCATCTCCTTTTCGTTCTTTAACGCCTTTGAAATACCTCTTAGTATTTGAGATAATATTACTCCCGAATTGCCCCTAGCTCCCATTAGAGAGCCATTAGCCGCCAGCTCTGCTATTGTATTAACGCTATTTTCTTCTGAATTATTTATTTCTCTCACAGCTGAGTTCATAGTTAACGACATATTTGTACCGGTATCTCCATCAGGAACGGGAAATACATTTAATTGATTAACCAAGTCTTTATTATTCTCTAAATTATTGGCACCTGAAATAAACATGTTTTTCAAGTCCTTGCCATTAACGGTTTTCATATGCTGTTTTAACAAATTGCGAACCTCCTTAATATGACTATACTCTAACTCCGTGTACATTTATATTTACTTTTTTTACTTTTAAACCTGTTAAATTTTCTAAAGTATATTTTACTTTACTGATTATATTATCAGCAACAGCTGAAATTTTTGTACCAAACTCCACAATTACAAATAAATCTATAATTATTTCTTCTGCTTCCGAAGAAACTTTAACACCCCTACTGAGATTTTCTCTTTTTAAAAGCTCAACAATACCATCTTTAGCACTTTTTGATGCCATACCAACTATGCCGTAACATTCCATAGCTGCTAAACCTGCCAAAGATGCTAATACATCATCTGATATATAGATCTCTCCATATTGAGTCATAATTTTACCAGGCATTATATATCCCCTCCACTTTTTAAATATATTCTATATTATATGCAAGTTTTCTTCAACAAGTATTATAATAAGTATAACATTTTGTTGCTGCACATACTTAACTGTATCCTTAGTACAGATTTCTATTTTTGTTATGATTGCCTGGTTACAAGGTTAGCAATCTGTATGACTCTAAGCTTTTCCGTTACATAATCTTTAGCGAATATTATAATCTGCAATAGAAAAATACAAAACTATACAATATATGAACTGTAATATCATCTCTACGATTGAAATAAATTTGCCATTCTAATATTGTCAATTGTATAATATATGTGTTAGAATGATAATGTTTTATTTGACAGCTATTCAACCTGAAGGAGGTGTATATATATGGCAAGGCAATGCGAGATCTGTGGTAAAGGTATGCTTACCGGCAATAAAATAAGTCACTCAAACAGGCATAGTAGAAGAACATGGTTGCCTAATTTAAGAACTGTTAAGGCATTAGTAGACGGCGCTCCCAAAAGAATAAGGGTATGCACGAGATGTTTAAGATCAGGTAAAGTTGAAAGAGTTTTATAAAAATACTGCGATACATGTTTTTAAGAGTTACATGATATGCCCCGCATATTTATGTAACTCTTTTAGTATTTGGTACATATATCATTTGTACTCATACCGAAGTATATTATATAACTTTAACCCCTAAAGTCTTTTGCATTTCTCCCAATGCAAACTCATGTGCTGTTTTATCAAAGGAATCAACACAATCCTTTAACACCGTTACATTATAATTTAACATGCGTGCATCAGCTGCAGTATAAAGAACACAAATCTGAGTACACACTCCGCAAAGCTCTAATTCACTAACTCCTAACTCTCTTAAAGTCAGATCCAAATCAGTACCGAAAAAAGCACTGTAACGACGTTTGAAAATTTGAAAATCTTCATCTCTAGGTGCCAATTCATCTACAATTTCTGCTCCTTTATCTCCTGCCAAACAATGAGTGGGAAACATTTCAAACTCGGCATCTTGCGGTAAATGCCTGTCCATTATGTAAATAATTTTATTACCGTCTAAACGATTTTGCTTTATTCTTAATAACACATTTTCTATGATGTTTTTAGAATCACCTATGCATAAGGCTCCATCCTTATCTAAAAAATCATTCAACATATCAATAACTAAAAGTGCTTTTGCCATTTTATCACCACCTCATAATTTTTACAATTCTATTCTGTTTTAGTATTGCAATATTAAACAGTATCGTAACAGCCTAAACTAATATAGAAATAACCCCAAAACAATCTTTTATCCGCTGTATTTATATTTATTATAACTATGCATCATCAGCATCTGTATAAGTAAATCCCCGCGATAATCAGTGCCACCGCCGATAATAATATCCATCCGATAAGAGGCACCATTACTGCCAACAGGACTCCTATACCCACGGATAGTACCAATAATCCAAATACTTTTTTCTTTTTCTTACTCATCTTTGCATGCCTCCCATCATCCGTAAAAAATACTAACGATGAAAAAGCATATAAAAAAAACAAAAACTATAACAAATATACACCACGCCCACGCAGGCAAAATTCTAATTATAATTGCCAAAGCCAGAGTAATAAGTAGAAACCCGGTGTACTTTCTAAAAGAGTATCCCATGCTTATTCCTCCAAAAAATCATTATACTATATATTACTCGTATAATGACCTTTTTGACACATTAGTCTTTGGATTTTACTATCATGAGTAAGCCTTTTTCTATACTAATAAAAACTTCCTTGTCTAAAAAAAGATTACTTATCCCATATGTATCACCTGCTTCCATATCCACATTACTTAATTCGTATCTCGCTCCTTTTACACAAAGTCCTTTAACCCCCCCATTAAAAGGCAAAAGAGAAAATGTATATCCCCGACTATCTCGCAAAACAATATTTTTGTTAATCAAAATTATTTTATTTTGGTAGTCATCAATACTCATTTTTACATTTTTATCAATTCCTATTTTCAATAATGAAATATTCGCGTATGAATGGTCTAACCTGCTTCCCAATGCACCTAATAGAACGATTTCATCGGAAAACTCTACAGCTTTTATTACACACAAATGTGTATCAGTTTTATCTTTATCTTTCGGATGTCTTATAAATTCCACATCTCGGCCTCTAAAATACTCAATATATTTTTGTTCCATAGAGTCAAAATCACCAATAATCAAATTGGGTTCAAGTTTCATGTTATAAGCATGTCTGGCTCCACCGTCCGCACAAATAATATAATCATCTTTTGTAATTAAATTTTTACAGTATTCGTAATCGGTTATCTTTCCATTTGAAATTATAAACGATTTCATATTTGTACCCCATTTAAAGATTTCATCAATAAAATAGTTTTACTTATATCGTCAGAATTAAAAATAGCAGATCCTGCTACTATTATTTCTACTCCGCAATCATGTAGTTTTTGAATATTATCCAAAGTTATTCCGCCATCCGCCTGTATAGGTATTTGTCTTCCATATTTCATCAATAATTCCTTTAAGGAAATAATCTTTCCATACATATTCTCAATAAAGCTTTGACCGCCAAATCCGGGGTTTACTGTCATTATTAATATCATATCCAAATACTCAATCAAATGCTCAATCACACATAAGGGAGTGGCCGGATTTAACGCCAAGCCAGCTTTAACATTAAAACTTTTAATTGTTTGTATAAGTCTATGTAAATGCTTTGATGCTTCGGCATGTATGGTTATTATATCTGAACCTGCTTCAACAAAGTCTTTTATATATAATTCGGGATTATCAATCATCAAGTGCACATCAAAAACTAAAGATGTCACCTTCCTTAAATTCTTAACAACAGGTGCACCAATAGTTAGATTAGGAACAAAATGACCGTCCATAACATCAATATGCAGCATATCCGCACCGGCTTTTTCTACAGTCAATATATCTCTTTCCAAATTCGAAAAATTCGCCGACAATATAGAGGGAGCTATTTTAACCATTCTAATACCTCCTAACTTCCCTAAGTTCGTTCAATATTTGTATATAACTATCATATCTGTCCTTGTGTATATAACCCTTCAAAACGGCATCCTTTACCTTACAATCCGGTTCTTTGTCATGCACACAAGATAAAAATCTGCAATTACTATAGTTTTTAAATTCCGGATAATAAAATTTTAGTTCATCTACTTCCATTTTTATCATATCAAATGAACTAAAACCCGGAGTATCAACTATCATTCCTCCAAGCTTTAATTTCATTAATTCCGTATGTCTGGTAGTATGAGTTCCTCTTTTTGTTTTATCGCTTACCAAGCCTGTTTTTAACCTCAAATCAGGACTTATTGCATTCAGAAGGGATGATTTACCAACCCCTGAAGGACCTGCAAATACGGAAACTTTATTGAAAAGAATTTTGGCCAAATCGTCTATGCCATATTTTTGTGTAGCGCTGGTTTTTAGCACATTATATGGCACAGACTTTAACATTTCAATTATTGATTCATATTCTCCTTCTAAATCCAAATCAATCTTATTTATACAAATTACTATGTTTAAGTCTATATACTCTGCATATACTAGAATTTTTTGCAATAATAGCATGTTTACTTCAGGGTCCTTAGCAGCTATTACAATGATTACCTGTTCTACATTAGCCACTTCCGGGCGTATCATCACAGATTTTCTTTCCTTTATATTTATTATAAATCCTTGGTCTGTTTTGTCCTCTATTTCAATTTCTACAAAGTCTCCTACCATAGGTTTTATATTTTTTAGCCTAAATAACCCCCGGGCTCGACATTCAATTACCCTGTCACCTATATCTACATAGTAAAAACCACCTATTCCTTTTATAATAATGCCAGATATCATATTTCCCTCCAATTAAAATTTATAAGGAGTGCTCTCATGAAAGCTATTATTTATATATACTTCAAATAGCACGTTCCCTTTGCCGTTAATTTCAATTTTTAGAGGGCTATCTGCAGACGAATGAGTTCCCTCATATATTAACATGCTTTTATCATTTTCTATTTTAAATACAGTAACTTTCATTCTCTCCAAATTCTTAGGCAAATCAATACTTAGATAATACACCTTTTCATTAGGTTTTTCTTCTGTCCCTTTGCTAACCACAAAATCAACAACACTCTTCTTACTTATCTCCGTACCTGCTGTAACGCTTTGCTCTAGAACCACACCTTTTGGATGCTCTTCGCTTGGCTTCTCAACAACATTTCCCCGTATAAGATCAAGTATCATTAATTCCGTTTCTACATCCTCAATATTCATACCTATAAAACTTTTTATAAAGAATTTTTCCGGACCGCCGCTGATAACATAATCTATTCTCGTGCCTTCATCAACACTGATTCCCGGAGAAATTTTTTGTTCTATAACAATACCACTGGGATATGGACTATACTCTTGGACAACATCACCTTCCGCTAATCCGACACTTTCCAATATAATATCTACTTCATCATAATTTTTACCGATAATCGGTGGCACGGGTACTTTTCTAGGTCCTTTGCTTACGAAAACAGTAACGGGATTTGTTACTTTATTCGACTGGTTTGGTTTGGGATCTTGCCTAATAATTTCACCTTCAGGAATATCCTTATTATGGACTCTTTCTGCCACATTCATAATCAGACCTAATTCTTCCAACTCCTTTTCTGCTTCATCTTCCTGTTTTCCTATTAAATATGGTACAGGTTTAATATCTACATTAAAAACATTCTTAAAGGCAAAATATGCCCCGGATAATACAAAAGCAAGAACCAGTCCGGATACTATAGCCCAAATTGTTATTTTCCTATTTAACTTTTTTCCCCTTTTTTCAGTTGATAAAAGCTTTTGCGGGTTTTCCGTCTTAGCATTTTTATCTAATTCCTTTTCTTCATTGAACTCATCAAGCTTTAAAAAACCATTTACTTTTATTGCTTCCATTTTTATTGTGTTTTCGTTTTCATTTATATTTTTTTTAACAAAATCACCATTGGGCATCAACAGGGATTGCCTTAAATCAGTTATTATATCACTTACAGAAGAATATCTGTCTGCTATATCTTTACTCATGCATTTTAGAATAATGCTCTCCAAACTTTTTGGTATCTTATTGCAAATCTTGCTTGGCTTTATAGCATCTTCTTGAACATGTTTTAAAGCAACCGAAATAGGAGTCTCCCCTTCAAAAGGCAATCTGCCGGTTACAAGTTCATATAATACAACTCCCAAAGAATATATATCAGATTTTTCGTCTGTAAATCCACCTCTCGCTTGTTCCGGTGAAAAATAATGAACAGAACCTATTATATTGCCTGTATTTGTTATAGTGCATGATGATACTGCCCTTGCTATACCGAAATCAGTAACCTTAATTGTTCTGTCTTCTTTAAGCATAATATTGTGTGATTTAATATCTCTATGAACAATGTGATTGCTGTGAGCATTCTCCAAAGCCGACGCGATTTGTATGGCAATATCCGTTGCAAATTCAAATCCTAAGGCTCCTTTTTGTTTTATCAATTCTTTAAGAGTTTGCCCTTTAATATACTCCATCACAATATAATGAATGTCATTTTCAATTCCAACATCATAAATGCTTACAATATTCGGGTGTGATAGGCTTGCAGCTGCTTGTGATTCTCTTTTAAATTTTTTTACAAAATCTTCGTCTCCTGTAAATTCGGATCTTAGTATCTTTATTGCTACAAATCTATTAAGCAGACGGCATCTTGCTTTATATACTAAAGCCATACCGCCGCCACCAATTTTTTCAATTACTTCATATCTTTCTCCCAACACTTTACCTATCATGGCTTAGACCTCCCTCTAAACTTCTATGATTACCACCGTAATATTATCGTAGCCACCTTTTTCATTTGCCAATCCAATTAAAGCATCACATTTCTCAACCAAGCTTTTATCATGTAGTACAGCCTTTTTTATCTCAGTTTGATTTAACATATTTGATAGGCCATCAGTGCACATTACCATAAAATCACCATTTTTCAAATCAAATATATCAATATCTACATCAATTGTATAGCATGTACCTATGGCTCTTGTTATCAAATTTTTTTGTGGATGATTATTAGCTTCTTCGGGTTTTATAGTACCGTTTTTAATTAATTCCGCTACATAAGAATGATCCGTGGTTATTTTTTCAATATTGCAATCTCTGATGCTATAAATTCTGCTATCTCCTACGTGACCAATTATCATTTTATTATCAATAATCAATACTACCGTTAAAGTAGTCCCCATCCCTACATACTCCAGCTTTTTAACAGATTCTAAATATACACTTTTGTTGACATAAAAAAAGGCATCTTTAACTAATGCTGCATAGTCATCCAAATTACGTTTATAATTTCTAATGCTATTATTATAAAAATCGACAAATTTTGCGACAGCCATATTGCTTGCCACTTCTCCGGCATTATGTCCGCCCATACCATCGGCTATAACGCAAACAAACGGCTCTCCGCTTTCATAACTTTCTTGACAATAAAACGCATCTTCATTTGTTTTTCTTACTAAACCAACATTAGAACTACCAAATGCTCTCATTAAAAACACCCTTAAACTTGTATTAATATGTTTGTTTGTAAAAGTATTGTTAAAATTATTTATTTCGACATATTTATAGAAATACCTTTTATTAAAATATACTAGTATATTTTTTATCTTAGTTTTAAATCATCACAATCCGGCTTTAGTCCTTAATTGGCCACAAGCCCCGTCAATATCCTGACCTAATTCTCTTCTAATTGTCATGGATACATGATTTTTTCGTAAAATATTTTTAAATATCTCAATTTCTCTGTCCTTTGATTTTTTTAATCCTTTGCCGGCTACATAATTAAGGGGAATAAGATTAACATAGCAAAGCATATTTTTTAATAAACTGCTAAGGGCTATAGCATCTGATTCTTTATCATTTAATCCATCTATTAGTGCATATTCAAAAGATATTCTCCTATTTGTTTTATTACAATAATACTTACAAGCTTTTATTAAGCTCTCAATATTATACTTTTTATTTATGGGCATTAGTTGACTTCTTACACTGTCAATAGCACTATGTAAAGAAACTGCAAGATTACACTGAAGCTTTTCATCGGCAAACTCATAAATCTTCGGTACCAAACCTGAGGTAGATATTGTAATATGCCTCATACCTATATTAAAACCATAATGGGAATTAGCGCCATGAACAAATTTCATAACTTCACCGTAATTGTCAAAAGGTTCTCCAACGCCCATTAAAACGATGTTTGATATCGTTTTATCTGTCACTCGGGAAACAGCCATTACTTCTTCCAGCATTTCACCTGATGTTAAATTTCTTATTAAACCGCCGGTTGCAGAAGCACAAAATTTACAACCCATCTTACAACCTACTTGAGTAGAAATGCATATGGTATACCCGTACTTATATTTCATCAATACACATTCTATCGCATTTCCGTCTTTTAACCCAAATAAAAATTTAATTGTGCCATCCTTTGAAACTTGTTTTTTCAATAATGTAAATTTGTTAATATAAAAAGACTTATTCAGAAATTCTATTAAACTTGACGGTAAATTCTTCATTCCTTCAAAATTCCTGACGTCCTTAAATATCCAGCTGTAAACCTGTGCAGCCCTATACTTGGAAAACCCGTTAGTTAGTAAAAGGTTTTCCAAATCCCCCAAAGAGAAATCTTTTAAATTTGCTTTATCAATCATTTTTCCTCCATGAATCTAACCTCTAACCATTCTTGCCATAAAAAACCCATCGGTACCATGAATATGAGGATATAACTCTAAAAAACCGTATTTGGCATCGGGTGCATTAATATTATCAGGCAAAAACTTCTCTATACTGTCTAAGGTAAAACACTTATGGTGCAGTAAAAAATTCTTTATTACTTGAATATTTTCTATGTTATTTAAGGTGCATGTACTATAAACCAGCACACCTCCTTTTTTAACGTATAATGAAGCATTTTTCAAAATACTCAGTTGTAACCTTGATAGCTTTTCTATATCTTCTTTTTCTTTCTTCCATCTTAAATCAGATCTTCGTCTCACTAAACCTAAACCGCTGCACGGGGCATCAACTAATACAGCATCAGCCTTATTTATTAGACTATTATCAATCTTGTTTGCATCGAAAATCTCCGTTTCTATAATTGCTATGCCAAGCCTTCTTACATTATCTTCAATAAGTTTTAGCTTTCCCAAGCTTATATCTCTGGCAATAATCTTCCCTCGGTTAGACATAAGTTCCGCTATATGTGTAGACTTGCCACCGGGAGCACTGCATACATCTATTATAAAATCCCCCGGTTTCGGATTCAAAATCTTTGAAACCAACATTGAGCTCTCATCCTGTACTAGAAAATAACCCTTTTTAAACAGCTCTAAATCTTTTAACGATGATACGCCTTTTATAAAAATTGCTTCATCATTATAACACCCTTCAGCCCAATTTATATTGCTTAAATCGAATAAATGGCATAGTTTTTCTTTGCTAATTTTTATTTTATTAACTCTGACAGATAAGGGTGGTACCTTATTATTCTTTTTTAGCAACTTCTTTGTAAAATCAACACCATAAATTTCAATCCACAAATCCACAAGCCACAAAGGATGCGAAAATTCAACAGATAAATATTTAGATATATCTTTTTCGTTGGGGGAACCTATACTATCTTTTTGTCTTGAAATATTTCGCAAAACACCATTTACAAGCCTTGCGGCTCCTATATTAGAATATTTCTTTGCTAATTCAACGCTTTCATTACAAACTGCAGAATCAGGTATCCTATCTAAAAAAACAATTTGATAAACACCGCATCTTAATATGTTTTTTACATTATCCGATAACTTTTCAATTTTTCTTTTGATAAATCTGCTTATTATCCAATCAATTTTAATCAGATTTCTTAAAGTTCCGTTAACAATTTCAGTAACCAATGCTTTATCAATATTTTTAAGATCAGATTTATTCAATCTATTTCTAATTTCAATGCTTGAATATTTGCCTCGAACCAATACAGAATTGAGTATCAGTAAAGCTTCTTCTCTCGCCTCGTTATCTGCCATTCTATCACTCCATATTGTTTTGGAATTTTCAAACTGTTAGAGACTGATAAATTTTATCAGTCTCTTCTGCCTCTGATTAACAACAACCGCAACAATTGCGATACTGCCATAAGTGTTGCCGCAACATAAGTCAATGCTGCTGCTGAAAGCACCTTCTTTGCCCCTTTTTCTTCACCGGGTGCAACCAAATTATAGCTTTGCAATGCTACTATTGCCCTGCTGCTGGCATTCAATTCAACAGGTAAAGTTATAATTTGAAATAATACGGCTGCACTAAAAAGATATATGCCTAAAGTAAATAATTGCATCATATTCAAAATTAAAGCAATTATAATAAAGAAAAAAGCAGCTTGAGAGCCAATAGAAGCTATAGGAGCAATGGCATTTCTAACTATTAAAGGTGCATAACTTTCACTGTGTTGCAGTGCGTGACCACATTCATGAGCTGCAACACCGGCGGATGCTAAAGAGGAGCCATTATAAACCTCACGCGATAGTCTCAAAACTTTATTTCTCGGATCATAATGATCTGTAAGACTTCCTCCGGTAAGTTCTATAGGAACATCATTTAATCCATTAGCATCCAGTATCTTCCTAGCTATTTCATAACCTCTATAACCGTAACTACCTTGAACCCTTAGGTATTTACTAAAAGTAGTTTTAATCTTGCTTTGGGCATATACAGCAAAAATCATAGCCGGTATTAAGAATACAAATGTAGGATCAAAGCCATATAGCATAATTTCAGCCTCCTTCACGATAATATTTTTCCTATTAAAATTTCATGTCCTTTTAAATAGGATTCTACACTCATTTTCTTTTTATTTTGAAATTGTAATTCTATTATTCTCAAAAAACCTTTTTTGCATTTTACAGTAAAATATTCCTTTTCAACTTCGCAAATCATACCCCAATCATCATTTGAAACATTATCATGCACTGTTTCAACAGAAAATATTTTAAACATGTTCCCGTCATAAAAAGAATAGGCACCGGGCCATGGATAAGTACCTCTTATTAAATTCTTTATCTTAACGGCATCCATAGACCAATCAATTCTCCCCATTTCCTTTGTCAACATTGGTGCATAACTGGCTTCATCATGGTTTTGTTTAGTTCTGGCCACTTCATCGTTTTCTATAGATTCTACAGCCTCTATCAATGCTTTGGAACCTAAAATTGCTAAGCGGTCATGAAGCTCTCCGGCGGTTTCTTCTTCTCCGATATTTATTGATTCCTGTAATATTATATCACCGGTATCAAGCCCGGAATCCATATACATAATGGTAATACCCGTGATTTTATCACCGTTTATAATGCTCCAATTGATTGGTGCCGCCCCTCTTAACTTGGGAAGTAAAGAAGCATGAACATTTATGCATCCATAATTGGGCAAATCTAATATTTCCTTTGTCAATATCTGTCCAAAAGCTACAACTACTATCAAATCGGGATTTAAATCCTTTATATGGTTTAGAAAATCAGGTTCGCTTATTCTGCTTGGTTGATGCACAGCTATACCCATTTTTTTAGCAACAGTTTTAACCTCGGGCTCCACAATTTTCTTTCCTCTGCCTTTTGGCTTATCGGGCTGTGTTATGACGGTGCTGATTTCGTAACCCTTATTAAATAAGGCTTCAAGACAAGGGACTGCAAATTTAGGTGTACCCATAAATACAATATTCATATCTATTCATTCTCCTGAGTTTCTATATTAATGGCTTTATCAGTAAATAATACTCCGTTTAAGTGGTCTATCTCATGACATAGCGCAGTTGCCAATAACTCTTCACCTTTGATTTCAATAATTTCAGCTTTTTTATTTAATGCTTTAACGATAACCTTTTCAGGTCTTTTTACAACTCCGTACTTCCCGGGTATGCTTAAACAGCCTTCTTTACGAAACTGCTCTCCTTCTTCTAAAACAATTACAGGATTTATCAATTCAATCAATCCATCACCTACATCAATCACAACGACTCTTCTTAATACGCCTACTTGGGGTGCTGCGAGTCCCACACCTTCTGAATTATACATTGTTTCCGCCATATCATCTAGTAAAGTAATAATTCTATCATCTATTTTATCAACTTTTCTTGATAATTTCCTTAAAATTTCATCTTCATCTTTTCTAATATTTCTTATCGCCATTTCATACCTCCTAACTATTGTCCTAGTATTACTATAGCATACTTATAGGGTTAATATCCATACTCATAAACACTGTTTTATTAAAGTTTAATTTATTAAACTTTTTTAAAACCTCCAACATTTGTTCTTCATTTTTACTTTTTAAAATAATCTGCCATCTATATTTGTTTTTGATTTTGGACAAAGGTGCCGCAGATGGTTTCCATACTTCAATATTTTTTATCATTCTTGCATATTTCGATAAAATTTCTCCGGCTTCTTTGGCTTTTTTTTCTGCTATGCTTTTTTCATAACTGCTGATAATTATACTGCCTATGCACGAAAAAGGCGGATAATTTAACTCTTTTCTCAGCTTAATCTCTTCTCTATAAAACCCTTCATAATCGTGAAATTTTGCATGTATAATACTATAATGTTCCGGTGAATATGTTTGCACAATAACATTTCCGGGTAAATCTGCTCTTCCCGCCCTTCCCCCGGCTTGAGTTATCATTTGAAAGGTTTTCTCAGCGGCTCTAAAATCCGGCATGTTAAGGTAAGTATCGGATGATATTATCCCTACTAGAGTAACTAGAGGAAAATCATGACCTTTTCCTATCATTTGAGTCCCTATCAAAACATCAGCATTTCTATTGCGGAACTTGTTTAAAATTTCCTTATGTGAATTTTTTCTGGTTGTTGTATCGGCATCCATCCTTAAGACATTGATATCTCCAAAACTTTTTTTAAATTCACCTTCTACTTTTTGCGTTCCTATCCCAAAATATTTAATGTATTTGCTTTTACAATTTGGACAATATTCAGGATTATTGGCAGAGTATCCGCAATAATGGCATGATAGGTAGTTTCCTTTAGCATGATATGTTAAAGAAATATTACAATATGGGCATTTAACCACATATCCGCAATTTCTGCAGGAAACAAAAGTCGAATAGCCTCTTCTATTCAAGAAAAGTATTACTTGTCCCCCCTCTCCAAGTTTTTCAACAATTGCATTTTGCAAGTTTACACTGAATATACTCTTATTGCCGGTTTTCAGCTCTTCTCTCATATCCACAATTTCAATATCCGGCATATCCATTTGGTTTATTCTTCTTCTTAAAGCGACAAGACTAAAATTCTTAAATCGTTTTTCTGCTTTGTAATATGTTTCTATAGAAGGTGTAGCAGAGCCTAATAATAATTTGCATCCTTCAAGTTGGCACCTTTTAATAGCTATTTCTTCGGCTTTATATTTTGGTTTCATTTCAGATTTATAGGTATGCTCATGTTCTTCATCTATGATAATGATTCCCAAGTTGTCAAAAGGTGCAAATATGGCAGACCTTGCCCCAACCGCAACTTTTGCCTTGCCCTCTCTTATTCTCCTCCACTCATCATATTTTTCACCATCGGATAAACCGCTGTGCAACACTGCTACCGTATTACCAAATCTATTAACAAACCTTCTTATCATCTGTGGCGTTAAAGATATTTCAGGTACCAAAATTATACCTTGTTTATCTTCAAGCAATTCTTTTTCTATCAGTTTAAGGTATATCTCTGTTTTTCCGCTGCCTGTTACTCCATGTAAAAGAACATGATATCCTTTATCAAAATTATCATTAATCTCATCAATAGCTTTTTTTTGATCGGCAGTAAGAATTTTGACTTGGTTCATCTTTGATTCTTCCTGAACAAGTCTGTACAGTTCTTTTTCTTTTATATTTATAATATTTTTATTTAATAAACTTCTAATGACAGCTGCACTGATATCGTAATCTTTTTTAATTTCAGTTATACTTATACCCGGTTTATCTTTGATAATTTCTAATGCTTGAATTTGCCTTTTTGCATTTCTTGGTACTTTCACTTTATCAATATATTCTTTATTCATATAAATCAGCTTCTCATATTTCTTGCTTTCTATCTTTTTTACGGCTTGTCTTCTCCTAATCATATTTAAACTTATAAGTCTTCTAAGTGCATTATCAAGAAAATTATCATTGAAACTGTCTCTTAATTCTTCTTTTGATGTCATACCGTCATTTGATTCTATAAATTCCAATACATCCGCTATGGTATCAATATTGCTCTGCCCTTGTAATTCTTCTTTGTTATAATTATTAATCAATTCATAATAATAAGTAGTTTTAATTCTTACATTAGCCGGAAGAACAGCGTGGATTGCTTCAATATAAAAACATAAATATTTATTTCTCATCCACTTTATTAATTCAATAATTTTAGCAGGTATTAACGGTTCCGGTTCAGCCAGCTTAATAATACTTTTTAATTTGTTTCGATCAAAATCAATTTTTTCGGTAAAACCTATTACATATCCTGCTATTTTTTTATTTCCTCTTCCAAAAGGTATTATTACTCTATGACCAATATTAACGGACATATTAAAAGGAACAAAATAATTAAATATTTTGTCTGTTTCCTTACATTTATTATCTACTATTATTTCTGCTATTCTAAAATTATGCATTTAATACACCACCCGATTAGATAATAAAAGCGTACCTGAGGTACGCTTTTATTTTTCTTTTTCTTTTACAACTGTTTATTAATATTTTTCTTTTTTAAAAGCATAATTACCTTATCTATAATTATATCAGCCAAGTCGGTCTTTGCCATCTTGGGGATGTTTTCCACATGACCATTTTTATCAATAATTTTGACTACGTTTGTATCAAATGCGAAACCTGCACCTTCTTGATTTAAATCATTGGCTACAATAAAATCTAAATTCTTCTTACTGACTTTTTCCTTTGCATTTTCTAATAAATTTTGGGTTTCCATTGCAAAGCCTACTAAAATCTTTTCTCCTTTGATTTTTCCCAGTTCATACAATATATCAGGATTTTTTCTTAACCTGATTAGTAAATCCATATCTTCTTTTTTTATTTTTTGGTTACTGATTTCCGCAGGTTTATAATCCGAAACCGCTGCACTCTTAATTACAACATCTGCATTACAATAATGCTCCATAATTGTGCTTTGCATTTCATCGGCAGATGTAACATTGATAATATTCACACCTATTGGCGTTTCCAAATCGGTAGGACCGGAAATAAGATATACTTCCCCTCCTCTTCGAGCAGCTTTTTCGGCTATGGCATAGCCCATTTTACCCGTTGAATGATTTGATATATATCTTATGGGATCTATTGATTCTCTTGTAGGTCCTGCTGTTACAATTATCTTCTTTCCTTTAAGTTCCGATGAGGAAGTTAAAAATCCGGTTATAAATTTTTCAATATATTCAGGTTCCGCCATTTTCCCTTTTCCGGTATCTCCGCAAGCCAGTCTTCCTTCAGTCGGTTCTATGAAAATATAACCATATCTTTTAAGCATTGAAATATTGTTCTGCAACACCGGATTTTCATACATATTACTGTTCATTGCCGGAACAAGCACTATAGGCGCTTTCGTAGCCATGACTGTAGTTGAAAGCATATCATCAGCTATGCCATTTGCTATTTTTCCAATAATATTTGCTGTGGCCGGCGCAATTATAAAAATATCCGCTTTTTTTGCCAAAGATATATGATCTATTTCTAGATAGGAAGGTTTATCAAACATATCCGAAACAACTTTATTCAATGACAGAGACTGGAAGGTCAAGGGATTAACAAATTTTGCAGAGGCCCTTGTCATTATTACATATATATTAGCTTCTTTCTTTTTTAACCTGCTAACAAGATCGCATACTTTGTAAGCGGATATACCGCCACATACACCAAGCACAACATTTTTGCCTTTTAGCATTTTATTCACCTATTTGATCATCTTTCATATTATTAATGCATACTATTTTCTCTTCGGAAATTTCCTGTATTGCAATAGAAACAGGGTTGCTCGAATTGCTATCAACATAACTGTCTTTTCCATCTACAAGCTGCCTTGCTCTTTTTGAAACGGCAACAACCAAAGAATATTTACTATCGACTTTATCTAACAACAATGATAACGTAGAATTAATCATAAAACTCCTCCTTGAATTCAGTAAAATCAATTTTATATCTATTTGTTCTACAACTTTCAGCATTTAAGATACATACAATTTTATCGACAGCTTTGTCTACATCATCATTAACAACTATATAATCATAATTAATGATTTCATGAATTTCTCCAAATGCCGATTCTAATCTTTTCTTTATATCGCCCTTTGACTCCGTTCCTCTTTTTAGTATTCTGGTTTTTAAAATGTTAAAACAAGGGGGCATAATAAAAATAAAAACACCCTTTTCATAGTTACTCTTTACCTGCATAGCACCATGCGTATCAATTTCCAGTATTACATTAATTCCTTTTACCAATTTATCAATAACATGCTGCTTTGGTGTACCGTAGTAATTATCATATACCTTAGCATATTCTAAAAATTCATTTCTGTAAATCATTTCTTGAAATTCATGTTCACTTTTAAAGTAATAACTGATTCCATCAACTTCGCTTATTCTTTGCTTTCTAGTGGTAGCAGATACTGATAATTCCACATTATTTAATTTCTTTTCGATTAATGATTTACAAATGGTGCTTTTACCCACCCCCGAAGGTCCGGAAATTACGATAAGCATACCTTTATAACCGTCCACTTAATCACATCCAACAATAATTATTTTATAGCATCATCATCATTTACTGCTTCTTTATCAATTAGTCTATGTGCTACCGTCTCGGGTTGTACAGCCGATAAGATAATATGATCGCTATCGGTTATTACTACTGCCCTTGTCCTTCTTCCGTATGTAGCATCAATTAACATCCCTCTGTCTCTGGCTTCCTGAATAATCCTTCTAATCGGCGCAGACTCCGGACTTACAATTGCTATTAATCTATTGGCGGAAATAATATTACCAAACCCGATATTTATTAACTTTATAGCCATTTATTCGCCCTCCGTTATTCTATATTTTGTACCTGTTCTCTTATCTTTTCAACTTCTGTTTTGATATTAACTACATTATTGATTATGCTTAATTCGTTAGATTTTGAAGCAATAGTGTTTGCTTCTCTATTTATTTCTTGAATTATAAAATCCAGTTTTTTACCTGAAGAAACATTATCATCTAGGGTTTTTTTAAATTCTTCTATATGGCTTTTTAATCTTACAACTTCTTCGTCTATACTTGCTTTATCCGCCATTATTGCTGCTTCTGTAATCAACCTATTCTCATCAAGATTAATGTCCCCTATTAATTCCTTAATTCTATCATAAAACTTATCTTTAGCAATAACAGCAGCATCCTTAGATGCAGCACTTATATCACTGATATATCTTTCTATAGAACTGATTTTCTTTAAAATATCTTTATAAAGCCTTTCACCTTCACGTTTTCTCATTTGAGAAAATGATTCAAGAGCATCCTGTAATGCAATTTTTAAAATATCCCATATCACGTTTTCTTCCTCATCAATTTTTTCAACCCTCAACACGTCAGGAAATCGTGTTAATAAATGCAAATTTATATCATCGTGCAAAGAAAACTCATCTTTTATTGCATTAAGGCTTTGTATATATGACTTTACTAAATTTTTATCGGGTTGAATATTAACATTTTGCTCATGGGAATAAAAACCAATATATATATCTACTTTGCCTCTATTAATATAAGATAATGCAAATCTCCTTATCCTTTCCTCCAATGAAGCAATCGTCCTTGGCATTCTAATGGTTATATCTCCGTATCTGTGATTAACGGATTTAACTTCAATGATAAATCTCATTTTGTCCGTTTCATGTTCACCTTTACCATAACCCGTCATACTTATAATCAAATAATCAATCCTTCCAATATGCTTTTTAAAAGCACCGTATAACAAAATCTATATGACGTATTTTTATAGTCATTTTAAATCAAACTAAGTCCTATATAATTCTATATAATTTTAATCTAAAATACAATAGCATAACAAATATTCAAACTAACGGAAAGAATCTGATTTCTCCATTTATGAGCTTAGAGACATTAACTTTGTAACTTAGCAACCATAACAAACATAAAAATCTGTGCTAAAAATACAATTATATGTATATAGTGACTCATGTCTTTAATAGGTATCTATTTCAATATTATAACATAAATATAAATTTTATAGTGAAATCAAAAATTAACTTTCATATATACAATGGCTTTATAAAGCAATTAAACATATTTATTGGTATTATAATATAATATCCTTACAAATCAAAAAAATTCATATATACAATATATCATAGTTTTTTTAGAAATTCATGATATAATTTAATAGTAAATTAAAATATAAAATCTTTAGTTACAGTTCAGGCATTGTATATAAACACCATCCCGAGCAATAGCGAAGGATCTTATGCTTCAATGGAAAGCTGCTGTACCGGGCGATTACAGATCGCCTCTACGGCAATCGTAACAAATATAATAAGCTGCTTATCAGGAATAGAACAGTAACAATCTTTAACCATATAAAATAATTTGTATCATAGGAGGAATATCATGCCTTTCGACGGTATAACAATGAATGCTTTGGTCTCAGAACTTAACTATACCATACTCAATGGTCGGATAGAAAAAATATATCAACCTGAAAAGGACGAATTGTTGTTATTCATCAGAAAAGATAAGAATACTCATAAGTTGTTTATTTCTGCCAACCCTTCTTTTCCAAGACTTCATCTTTATTTTGAAAAGAAAAACAATCCGTTAATAGCTCCTTCTTTTTGTATGCTGTTAAGAAAACATTTGCTAGGAAGCAAAATAATCAATATAACACAATTCAGTTTAGAAAGAGTAATTGAATTTCAATTTGATTGTATAGATGATATGGGTTATAACGTTCAGAAATCCCTTATGGTTGAAATAATGGGACGCCATAGCAACATTATTCTCATTGATTCAAAAGATACTAAAATCATTGACAGTATTAAAAGAGTTAATGCCCTTATGAGCAGTGTCAGAACAGTATTACCGGGTGTTGAATATTTATATCCGCCGGCTAAGGAAAAAATTGATCCTTTAAGTATAGACAAGAATCTTTTTGTCGATGATATAATGAATCTGGAAATCAGCATAAGGGCATATAAATATTTTTCAAAAAAATTCTACGGCATCAGCCCTATAGTATCTCAGGAAATATGTTTTGTTTCAGGTATTGAATCTGATACAGATCTTAAATATTTGGATAAAGGTTCCATCCTAAAGCTATACCTAGGATTTAGGAAAGTACTGGATACTGTATCACGTTCAGTTTTTAAGCCAAATATTATAATACAAGCTTATAAAAATATTGATTTTTCTGCAATTGAATTAGAAATATATAATTCTTATGAAAAAAAATATTTTAAAAGTATAAGCGAAGTTATAAACACCTTTTATTCCGAAAAAGATAAGCGTAATAGGATTGACCAAAAAACTTCAAGCTTACATAAAAGCATCATAATAAAACTTAAACGGAATATAAGAAAAATAGACACATTAAAAAGTGAATACAATGAAGCTATAAAAAGCAGCTACTATAAACTATGCGGCGACTTAATAATGACAAATCAATACAATTTAAAAAAAGGGATGAACAAAGCAGTACTGGATAATTATTATAGTGAAAGCTTAGAATCCGTAGAAATAAATCTGGATAAAAATTTAACACCTATTGAAAACGCGCAAAGGTATTACAAGTCTTATAATAAATTAAAAAAGGCACAACGGCAACTGTCAGAACAAATTACAAACGCAAAGGAGGAAATTTGCTACCTTGAAAGTGTCTTAGACAGTTTGGAAAAGTGCTTTAATGAAGAAGAAATTGATGAAATAAAAAGGGAAATGCAACAACAAGGTTATATTAAAAAAGTAAATAATAAAGGCCCCAAGGTAAAGAAAATAAAAAACACTTCCAAACCCATGCATTTTATATCTGGTACCGGCCTTGATATTTATATCGGTAAGAATAATATTCAAAATGATTATCTAACGGTGAAATTTGCTTCATCTCTTGACCTTTGGCTTCACACTAAAGATATAGCCGGTTCACATGTTATTATAAAAACTAAAGACGGTGAAGTTGATGACATAACCTTATTAGAAGCGGCTCACCTTGCAGCTTATTTTAGTAAAGGAAAATTATCTTCCAACGTTCCTGTGGATTATACTTATAGAAAAAATGTAAAAAAACCTGCCGGGAGCAAACCGGGCAAGGTTATATATAAGGATTATAATACAATCTATATTACTCCCGATGAGATTAGAATAAAACAATTAAAAAGAGTTAATTGAATGGAATACCCATACATTAAAACAGCTGTTGGCTAGCCAACAGCTGTTTTATTAACTTTATAATTTTTTTGAGAATATGGCTAGAACTACAATTATGCCAAGTCCAAATAACATAAGACCTGTTTGTTCTATTGATGCAATTCCTACAGCAGCTACTATTCCGACTAACACTGGAATAACATACTTTACTACATTATACCATACTTCAAATAAACCAAATTGTAGTGTTCCTCCGTTTGTAAGCTCATCTTTGAGATCTTCTTTCTTAAGGAACCATCCCGCAAATATAGCCAATAATGCACCACCAATTGCTAGGAATATCTTATCAGTAAGTATATCAAAGAAATCAAAAGCTCCAACGCCTAAGAAGGTTACGCCTGACATTGCGCCAAGGGACAATGAGGATAGTGTACATAGTATTGCCATTACAACACCGGTGCCGTAAGTAGCCTTTCTTCTATCAACTTTCTTTTCATCCATCAAATATGCAACACAAACTTCTAACAAAGATACTGATGAAGTAAGAGCTGCAATAAATAACGCTACAAAGAAAATAGCAGAAAATAATGGTCCTATTCCTCCCATAGAAGCAAATATCTGAGGTACCACTACGAAAACAAGGCCCGGACCTTGAGTCGGCTCCAACCCAAAAGCAAATAATGCCGGGAACATTGCAAGACCTGCTAGCAATGCAACACTTGTATCCAAGGATACTACTATTAGAGCATTATTCGGCAATTTTTCTTCTTTGTTTAGGTAGCTACCGTAAGTAATCATACAGCCCATACCTAAACTAAGGGAGAAGAATGCCTGGCCTAATGCAGCCAAGAATGTCCCGCCGGTTACTTCAGACCAATTTGGTACAAATAAATACCTTAACCCTTCCGATGCACCGGGTATAGTAAATCCCTTCAATGTAACAATAATAAGCAATACATAAAGAATAGGCATCAAAATCTTACCTGCCAACTCTATACCAGCTTGCACACCCCTTGCAACTATAAATAAGTTTACAGCTAAATAAACTAGCATCCATATTACCGGTTGTACCGGGTTGCCTATAAAGGCACCAAACACATCACCTATCGCTTCAGGAACAGCTAATAGTCCTGTAAGTGATTTGATAATATAATACATAGACCATCCGCCAACAACGGGATAAAAACCCATAATGAAAAATCCACTAAGAACCCCTAAGACACCTGCAAAACTCCATTTATTACTATAGGTCTTATAGGCTCCTACTGCTGCAAGTTGTGTTCTTCTACCTACTGCGAATTCAGCAATCATAATACTTAATCCAACTAATATAACACATCCTAAATAGATTACAATAAATGCGCCGCCACCGTTCATACCGGTCATATACGGGAATCTCCAAATATTACCTAAACCAACTGCTGAACCTGCTGCTGCCATTAAAAAGCCAAATCGAGAACCCCAACTTTCTCTTTTTTGTTCCATTTTTACACCTTCCTTTCAAAATATTTGTTAAAGTATTTTATAAATTATTATTTGTTTTCAATCACCTCTTTCAAAAAACATTATATATTACTTCTACAAAAAAACTTTTTTTCCTTCTATATTACCATAATTTTTTAACTTTTCTGAATACGAAGTAATTAAAGCATTATGTAAAAATAAAACTAACAAACTCAGTAACCTCTTTAACGGATCTGCCAGTAGTTACTACATCTTCTACCATTGTTTTCCTATATAATAAGATAGTATTATGCCTTTTATTTCCGGTTCAATTATCAAATCAACCTTTGTATTTCTTGAGTTTCTCCGCTAATATTTTTGTTATTTCAACACTGTTTGTCGGATATTGAAATAACTTAGCACATTATAAATACTTATCATTATGTTTCTCGGAGATCAAAAGAAAATGGCCTTCAATAAGCATTCCATATTTTATAAATATTTCAATAATCTCTTCTTTATTCATAAATGTTATTCTTCTTAGAAATAGTTTTTAGCGATTTAAGTTTTGCTATATTATTTCTTATCATATAATCTTCAAGACCATTTAGTATTTTTATAGGGGCGAAAGGGTCTATAAAATTTGCCGTACCTACTGAAATCGCATCTGCGCCTGCTAAAAGAAATTCAACAGCATCTTCCCAATTAGTAATCCCACCCATTCCGATTATAGGTATTCTAACTTTTTTAGCTACTTCCCACACCATTCTAAGAGCAATCGGTTTAATTGCGGGGCCTGACAAACCGGCTATAATGTTTTCAAAATAAGGTTTCCTATTTGCTATATCAAATTTCATACCAGTTACAGTATTAATCAGTGAAATACCGTCTGCTCCGGCAGCCTCTGCAGCTACTGCAATCTCGGATATATCGGTTACATTTGGTGACAATTTAACTATTATCGGTACCTTTGCCGATTCTTTTGCAATTTTTGTTACTTGATAAACAGATTCAGCTTTTATACCAAATGTCATACCACCATCCTTAACATTTGGGCAAGAAACATTTAATTCTATTAAATCAACCATATCATCCAGTATTTTTACTATTATACCATATTCATCTATGGTATTTCCTGAAATATTAGCAATAATCGGAATGTTATACTTTTTCAAGTCTAAAAGTTCATTATTTATAAAAGACTCTATCCCAGGATTCTCCAATCCTACGCTATTTAGTATGCCTGAAGCTGTTTCAGCTATTCGAGGGGGTTTGTTTCCGGCTCTAGGATTTAAGGTAAGACCCTTTATTGCTATCGCACCCAATAAACCCAAATCATAAAACTCTCCGTATTCTTTCCCGAACCCAAATGTTCCCGATGCCGTTATAATAGGATTTTTTAGTCGTACTCCGCAAATATCAACTGACATATCACTCATAAAAGCTCACCTCTTTGCTATTGAAAACAGGCCCATCAATACAAACCTTCTTATATTCCCCTTTGATATTCGTTTTACACGAACATGTTAAACAAGCTCCGATACCGCAGCCCATCTTTTCTTCCATTGAAATATAGCAATTAACGTTATTTTTTTCGCAAATATCTTTTACTGCCGCCATCATAGCCTTTGGTCCACATGAATATACAGTTTTATATCCATTAATATTCTTTGAAAACATGCCTGTAGGAAAACCTTTAGTACCTTTGCTTCCATCTTCAGTATATAAATAAAGTGTTTTTGAATGCTCTTTAAACTCCTCTAATAAAAAGACGTCATCTTTAAATCCAAGATAAATATCAGGAGAGTTCAAATGCTTTGATAATTCTAATAAGGGTGCTATACCTATACCTCCGCCTATAATCGCAGACTTTTTATCCCGGCAAATTGGGAATCCTTTTCCTAGAGGACCCATAACATTTAGCATATCACCTATCTTTTTCTTAGCTAATAATTCTGTTCCTTTGCCTATCACCTTATAAAGCAAGATAATTAAGCCTTTTTGCTTTATCAAGCTGCAGATACTGAAGGGCCTTCTCAGTAAAGGGTCATAAGAATCGTTAATTTTTATATATAAAAACTGTCCGGCGGAAGCCGTTGATAAAATGCTTGGACAATATATCCCTATCTTAAAAACGTCTTTGCCAACTTCTTCATTTAAAACAATTTTACACTCTTCTATAAGCATATTACCCTCCTACCAAGCAATTTTACCGGTTTTATATAATTCTTTATTAATTTCATCTCTCATATCTATTGCAGCATTTCTGGCAGCATCCGCAAAAGATTGATTTTTATATTTTTCTGATTTATAAGCACCTAGGATGCCTCTTGACGAATTTATTATGGCACCTAAACCGTCGTCATTAAAAAAACCTGCTAAATCAGAAGCTTTTGCACCTTGTGCTCCAAATCCCGGTACTAAAAAATAGGTTCTCCCCATTATCTTACGCATATGTTCACCTTCTTCTTTATGTGTACCTCCTACCACTGCACCTATAGAGCTATAACCATTCTTGCCCATGCTTTTTTCCTCTAGTCCAATAATTAAATCACTTACTATTTCATATATTCTTTTGCCATCGCATATTCTATCTTGGATGTCACTGGATGATTTATTAGAAGTTTTAACTAAAATAAACAAACCCTTTCCATTATCAACACAATTAATAACAAAAGGTTCTATCGAGTCTTTACCTAAATACGGGTTGACCGTAATAGCATCAACAGAAATAGAAGTATCTTTATTCCCAAGATAATAATCGGAATAAGCTTTTGCAGTACTCCCGATATCACCTCTTTTAACATCTGCAATAACTATTAACCCTTTTTCTTTCGCGTAATAACACACATTTTCAAAAGCCTTTATTCCATGGCTTCCATACTTTTCAAAAAAAGCTATTTGTGGTTTAATACAAGGAACAATATCATATATATTGTCTATTATTTCCTTGCTCATATGGAAAATTATATTCCCCATAGATTCAGATTTGGCCACAGATAAGTCGCAATAATCATCCATTATTCTCTTAGGTATTATTTCTTCATGGGGATCAATCCCCACTATGCAATGATTTTTTGTGCTTATTATCCTATCAATCAACTTATCAATAAACATTACAATACACCTTCCTTTTTAAATACGGTTTTTCCGCTTAGTATAGTCATGATAACCTCACCCCAAAGGCTTTTACTGTGAAAAGGAGTATTCTTACCTTTTGAAATAAAATCATCCTTGCTTACTTTAAATTTTTTATATAAATCAATTACAGTTAAATCTGCAATTCCGCCTACAAAAATCCTGCCTTTATTAAGCTTTAATACATTGGAAGGATTTAAACTCATTAATTTAAACAATTCTTTTAAGGTTAATATACCTGTACGAACCAAATATGTAAAACAAACAGAAAAAGCAATTTCTATTCCTGAAATACCATTGGCAGCCTTATAAAAATCTCCTTTCTTATCTTTTTCATTATGGGGTGCATGATCAGTGGCAATGATATCAATAATTCCATCTCTTAAACCATGTTGCAATGCTATCACATCTTCTTTACTCCTTAGCGGAGGGTTAACTTTAAAATCAGTATTTCCTTCAACTATATCATCCTCACAAAGGGATATATGATGAGGAGTAACTTCACAGCTTACTTTAATGCCTTTACTCTTAGCTTCTTTAATTGCTTCTAAAGACTCAGCCGCACTAATATGGGCAATATGTATCGAAGAATTAGTTTTTTCAGCAAGCATTATATTTCTTATTATAGGTTTAGTTTCAGATAGATTTGATATCCCCTTAAGACCCAGTCTCCGCGATATTGCACCTTCATTAATAACGCCGCCAGCTACTAAATCTAGGTCCTCACAATGATCGATAATCAAAATATTTTCCTTGTTGGAAAGACTAAGGCATTCTTCCATTATTATATCATTCCAAATAGGATTACCGTCATCTGAAAATAACTTTACCCCGTGATTTAGCATGCTCTTTAAATCTACCAATTCGTTTCCATTTTGATTTTTAGTTACGGCACCAATAGGTATTGTTTCAATTAAAGAATTGTTCTTTATTATTTCTTTTAAATCTTTTAAATCATCAATATTATCTATCACAGGATTCGTGTTAGGCATGCAACAAACCGTAGTAAAACCACCCTTAGCAGCTGCTTGAGTTCCGGTTTTTATCGTTTCTTTATATTCAAATCCCGGTTCCCTTAGATGACAATGCATATCAATAAATCCCGGAGCTACAACCATTCCATTAATATCTATTGTTTTATCAGCCTTATCGTATATTGATCCGGATATTTCACTGATTCTTTCGTTTTCTATCATAATATCATTAATATTTTTGTAGTCATATATAGTGTCTATAATATTACAATTCTTCAATAGAATCTTCATAATCTTTCCTCCAAACATTAAAATCAGCTCTTCTCGACAAGCAATACAACATCATTACCATCCACTTCTGTTACGTTTACAATTACTTTTTCATTCCTTGAAGTCGGTACGTTTTTTCCTACAAAATCTGCTCTTATCGGAAGCTCTCTATGCCCCCTATCAATCAATACAGCTAATTGTATCAACTTAGGCCTTCCCAAATCCACTATCGCATCCATAGCCGATCTAACAGTTCTTCCCGTATATAAAACATCATCTACAAGTATTACTTTCATATCTAATACTGAAAATTCAAAAAGCTTTTTCTCAATAACTGTAAGCCTCCTGCTATCCTCTAAATCATCTCGATATTTTGTAACATCAATTTCACCAAAAGGCAATCTATAGTCCTCTATTGAATATATTTTTTCACATAGCCTGGATGCTAAATATATTCCCCTAGTTTTAATGCCCAAAAAACACAAGTCTTCTATTCCTTTATTCTTTTCAATAATTTCATGGGCTATTCTTGTTAATGCTCTATCCAAAGCCTTGGAATCCATTAATTCAGTCTTTACTATCATAATTGCCACCTCCTTAGCATATAATAGCATCCAAAATATGCTAACCAGTTATGACTTTTAGCTCTATCGGATATACAATCCTACTCAATCATACTGCATTTTATAAGATACGAGCTGTTTTGATATTAAACTGAAAATGCCTGCCAAAGAGGCAGACCATAAAGTGTTTATTGTTCATTAATTATAAACCTTTCCCGCCTCTCTGAGCAAGATTAAAGGATATTTCTTATCATAATATCATAGCACTCATATATTGTCTATAGTTTAGAACGTAAACTTTTTAACACCTCATCAAAATAATTCGGAAGAGGTGCTCTAAATTCAAGAACCTTTTTAGTTATAGGGTGATCTAAACACAGAATTCCGGCATGTAGTAATTGACCCTTTAAATTAAATTTGTTGCCTTTATAACCATATAACATATCGCCTACTATAGGATGACCTATATAAGACATATGAACCCGAATTTGATGAGTACGGCCTGTTTCTAATTTCGCTTCAATTAATGTATTGCTGTTAAAGCTTTCTAAAACTTTATATTTAGTTTCCGCATATTTGCCATTCTCAGAAGTAACGGTCATCTTCTTTCTGTCAGTGCGGTGCCTACCTATGGGTGCTTTTATTACTCCAATTTCAGATTTCAGTCTGCCTTCAAGTAAAGCAAAATATTTCCTTATTATACTTCCGGTTTTAAACTGATTTGATAATTCAATATGAGCAGAATTAGTTTTTGCAACCACTATCAACCCGGAAGTGTCTTTATCCAATCTGTGTACAATTCCCGGGCGAATAACTCCGTTTATTCCGGATAGACTTGTACATTGGTGTAATAATGCATTTACCAAAGTGCCGTTATGATTTCCATGTGCCGGATGCACTACCATACCTTGAGGTTTATTTATTATCATAATATAATCGTCTTCATATATAATATCAATTTCAATGTTCTCAGCCTTTATATCAATCTTAACAGATTTGGGTATCAGAACCTTCACAAGTTCCCTGTTCTTTAACCTGTAATTCGGCCTTTTTATAGTGCCATTTACATTTACCATTCCATCATTAATTAATTTTTTAATATAGGATCTCGAGTATGCCTTAACCTTATTTGAAATAAAAACATCCAATCTGGTGCCAACATCTAAATCCGTTACTTTCAATGAATAATTATCCATAAAGACCTCATTCTATTTCAAACTACAGTATTCTTATCAAAAAATAATAGCAGACTTAAAACCACAGCGCCGCATACGATAGATGCATCTGCAAAGTTAAATACTGGAGGGAAGAAAGTAAATTGCAAATAATCTATTACATAACCATATTTTATTCTATCAATAAGATTGCCTATAGCACCACCAATAATAAAGGACAAACAATAGGTCATAATAATATTTTTATTATAAAATTTATAGGTCAAATAAAGCAAGAATACAATTACAATAGAAGTTGATATTACAAAAAACGTGTTTCTGTTTTTAAACAGTCCGAATGCAATACCGTGGTTTTTAATGTGGGTAATATAAAAAAAATTTTTAATAACTTCTACACCTGTATATAGCATAACCTTTTTAACTATTAAAAACTTAAAAATTTGATCTAATATAACAATAATGGCTATAGTTAATATTAAATACATAAAAAGCCTCCTTATTGCATAAATCTGCTTTTATTAAAATACTTTTTATCGCTCATTGTTTTTAATTTTCAACATAACCTATGATACTTTTGAAATTCTATAAATGATCCTGTACAATTTTTACTATTTCTGCAATAAAGTTGCCGAAAAAAGGCAAATTTAAAACAACAAGTTTTTGTAGAATATATAAAACCAATGCACCAAGCACTGTAAAACCGATAGCCATGCCAAGTCCTCTTGCCAGTCCTGCAATAAAGTTTCTTTTAATGACTTTCTTTGGATCAGACATCATTTCTATATATTCTCCAAGCTTTGACTCACCAAGCAGCATCGCTATTTGTTTTTGTTTATCCGTATTAGAGTTGTTTCTTTCATTAAAATCTTTAGCCATATCATTCCCCCAAACCTAAAGAAAACTCTTCCAACTTTTTTAAAGTGAAAGAGTCCCAATACACAAAACAATCGTTTTATATTTCTTTAAAAAAAGTTTCTAAACTTTCTAATTCCGATTCTAAAAAAGTCCTATATCTGGTTTTAAATATTTGTAATTGTTTTTTTAATTCATCTATATCTCTATTTAAATCAAGTACATCCGCATTTGCCCGTGCTATTATTTCTTTTCGATTTTCCTCTGTTTCCTTTAGAATCAAATCCGCCTCTTTCCTAGCATTAGCAACTATATCTTCTGATGACCTCTGTGCTATTATCAATGTGCTTTGCAATGTTTTTTCCATTTCAGCATAACTTTCTAATCTTTCATTAAAGGCGCTAATTTTGTCTTTTAGTTCAACATTCTCTTTATATACCTTTTCAAAATCTGCTACAATCTTATCCATAAATATATCTACGTCATCTTCATTGTATCCTCTAAATCCTTTTTTAAATTCCTTATTACGAATATCCATGGGAGTTAACACTAGTTTAACCTCCAATCTTTATTAATAATATTAGATTATCCATGTACATTATTCACGTTTTATTAAGATATTACCCCTTGGCTTTATGTTTTTATATTAAATAACAATAAATTTGCTTTATAACAATTGCCATATTATTTTTTTTAAAGCATTTTCAATTAATTGTAACACAAAATAAGCAACAATTGGTGACAAATCTATAAAACCTGTGTCAATTCCGAGTCTATCAATCAATTTTTTAAAAGGATCCAAAATTAAATCAGTAAGTTGAAATATGAATGCAACATATTTGTTGTATGATCCAACTCTCACCCATGAAAGAATAATTCTAATAAGTATAAGTAAATAAATAATAGAAAAAAACTTATTTATTGACCAAATCAATAAACCTTTCAAATGTATCACTCACAATCTTTTATTTTAACCAGTCCATAAATTTTTCAAAATCAAATGCTTCAGTTCCTATATCTCCCATACTTCCGAGAATATCAACATTTGGCGGTGCAGCAATTACAATACCGTTTGATACTTTTTGAATGGTACCGTCAACAGCATATACAGCACCTGATACAAAATCAACCATTCGTCTGGCAATATTCTTATCCAAATTCTCAAAATTAATAATTATCGGTTTTTTGTTTTTAAGATTATCACAGATATCCTGCACGTCATCATAATTAATAGGCTCTATCAGTATAACCTTCATTTGACTAGGCCCTGAAGGCATGCTTACAATGTTGCTTTTTTTAACAGGTTCAAGTAAAGGTTTTTTAACCTCGTCAACTGTTTCATCATATTCTTCCTCCACATTTTCTCCAATACCCATATAGTATAATATCTTACTAAAAATACCTCCTGCCATAACTTTACCTCCTTTACTTATTATATACTCTCTGTCCAAATATTCCGGTTCCAATCCTTAACATGTTTGAACCTTCTTCCAAGGCAACTAAATAATCATTTGTCATTCCCATTGACAGATATTTCATTTCTATATTTTTATAATTTTTTGTACTTAATTTATCATATAACAGCTTTAATGATCTAAAAACAGGTCTAACATCCTCTGGGTTATCTACATGAGGCGCTATAGTCATAAGACCCTTAACCACTACATTACTATATTGGGGTATTTTATCAAAAAATTTCTCTGCATCATCAAGTTTAATTCCAAACTTTGAAGCCTCCTCTGCCACATTAACTTGGACTAACACATCTGCTTTAACTCCCGCTCTCTTTGCTCTTCTATCTATTTCTTTCATTAAAGAAAAACTGTCAACCGAATGTATCAGCTTTACTTTGTCAATTATATATTTAACCTTATTTGATTGTAAATGCCCAATCATATGGATACTATATATATCTTTAATATCATCATATTTATCCATTAATTCTTGTACCTTATTTTCACCAATATCTTTTATTCCGAAATCAGCAGCTTCCTTAATTCTTGGTACACCCAAAGTCTTTGTAACCGCAATTAATGTTACTTCTTTATAATCCCTTCCTTTTTTTTCACATATATCTTTTATTTCTCCCAAAATTCTGTTAACATTATCCTCTAAGCTTTTCAAAAAAATCCTCCTTATCACATTATCCTTTGATTAACCTTTACCCTTTTTATACTTTTTACTACTTCATCATAAACTTTAATAACATATCTGACTGTTTCATTGGCTTCATCTTCATACTCAACATTTTTAATAAGTGCTTTGCTATCTTCAATAGCTATTATTTCTGCAGGAACAAACCTTATAACCCCTCTTTTAATAATATAAATTCCTTTTTGTTTATCGTTTTCAAAAATGCTGTTTTCTGAAACCAAGAAGCCCTCGTGTTGACAAGAAATAACGGTCATATCCGCTATTCTTATATTATAATAATTGTCTGCATATTCATTTATTTCAAAAACCACGAGATGCTCTTCATTTATTGATTCTGAAATACTTTTTAGTTTTGCACTTATTGATTCTTTTTCCCCATTTTTAAGTAATAAGCTAATTCTTACTCCTTCTTTCAAACCCTTTATCTGCTCTTTATCAAAAACACAGCATATATGCCACGTATAGTCTTCTATTATTTTTACTCCTTTTTGATATTCTATTTTATTTTCCATTTCATTAGAAAAAATTATTTGCTTAACATCCTCAATACTAATTCTATCTATATTAATCGGATTCAGTGATTGTTCCAAGCCGTCTAAACTATAACTGACAATACCTGAAGTCTTAGCATATACGGCATCTAAGTTATTGCTGTAAATATCCTCCAATTGAGTCTTTTCACTCTTTAGCTTATCCAAATTTTTTCCGGCAAGACTATTATTTCCTACAATGAGTGATTTCTTATACAAATCTTCAGAAAGTTCATTTTTTAAATCTTCTAGCTCCTGTACATTTCCATCTATTGAATAGTTTTTAATCAATTCTATCTTGCTATTTATATTTTTATCCAACTTCTCTATATCTTTTTCAAATATTGGGTTATCAATTTCACTTTTTTCTATTTCTCTTATTCTTTCTTCCAGTTTATTAACTTTAGCTAACAAATCGTCTTGGATATCTGCTTCACCTTTTACAATTTCAACAATTTTTTTTCCATAGGGTACTCTTTGGCCTTCAGGTATTTTATTTTTTAGCTCCGAATCCTGATTATAGTTATATACCCACTCATTCCTGATAATCAAACCTTTAGTTTCAAAGGAACTTTCCATAGTCCCATATTTTATTATTTCAGTATCAATACTAAAATAAATATACCTTATTAAATAAGAACATACAATAACAATTAATATTATGGGTAATATAAAAAGAGAAGGTATTCTTTTCCTTTTCCGTGACATATAAAACATCCTCGCTATTACAATACTTATAGAATTATTTATATATTTCTCCAAAAATGCCTGATATCCTTCTTATTATATAAGAAATATTTACTTTAAATATTTCTTATATAATTCTTGAAAATTAATGCTCTATATGCTATATTCAATTATGTGACTTAGATATCTGGGTGTGGCGCAGTTTGGTAGCGCGCTTGAATGGGGTTCAAGAGGCCGGGGGTTCAAGTCCTCTCACCCAGACCATTAATGAAAATTTGAAACCTCGTAGCTTAAATGGTTACGGGGTTTATTCTTAATCCGATGCATTGCCTTATCCGAGTTAAGAACTGAATTAAGTAGAAACAAATTTCAACAGCAGCTAACAAAGAGCAACTAAGTTATTGCCACAAACATTATTTTAAAAATTACGCATATAGTATTTGAATTTTTATTTTTTATAATGAACTACCCTATCTATCCTTCTATAACCTAACCTTTCGTATATCTTACCTGCTTTTGGATTATCATACTGGAGAAATACATCCTTTCTTTCACCTTGCAATATACGGCTTAGAACATATGTGCATTCTGTTGCCATGCCTTTATATCTATAATCAGTATCAGTAGCAATTCCAACTATCAATGACGATTTCTTTGTCTCAAAATCGGTTTGAGCAACAGAAACAATTTTATTATTCTCTTCGATACAAATTCCGCGTCCTCGATTTGTAATCAGCTTTTTCTCCATAACTTCTTTCGGACTAAAGCTGGAAAAGACTTTAGTGTATAACTCAACTATTTCATCTAAATCATTTATGTTTATCTCTCTTATCTTATAATTCCTATGTATAGGACTTAATCTGTAATCCTTATCTAATTTTGATATATATGCCCCTTCCATTGCAGAAGTGAATACTTTAAAACGAAATAGCTTATCACAATATAATTTTGGGCCTATGAGCTTGTCAGAACATAAAGTAGAAATTATCTCTGCAAAACCTTTCAAATCAAATTCTTTCGGTGCGTAAAATTGTAGTAAGCCACTTTTTCTTAAAAACAATGCTGCTTTTAGCACACCATCTTTATATTCTCCGTAGGCCTTGTCATAAACCTTTCTATCACTTGATAGTCCTAATAATATGAAATAATTTCTAGCAATATCTTCTTTTTCTATAATCCCTTTTAATAAATGTAAATCTTCGGGAAATATTTCTTTAATCACTTTGCTAAATCTCCTATTTATGAATCAGCAGTCAATTTCATGCTGATTATTATCAAATTCATTGATTAAAATTATATGCTTTACTTATTTATATAACTTTTTATAGTAATAGTCAATTTTTTATTGCAGATTATTAATATTTCAATAAGATTGCGTTGTGGAAAGGCTTAACCTGTACTGAGAATATAGCTATGTGTGATAGTAACGTTTTTTAATACAAAAAGCCTCGTAAACAATTTAATAATTTATTACGAAGCCTTGTTGTAATTCCTTTAATCACCAACAATCAAATAATTATACAAATAATGCTGCCTTTTGAATCATTTACAATTTTCTGAAGTGTGATTTGAAGTTTTCCTTGAATTTCATCCGGCATCTTATAAAGCTTACCTTGTAATTCCTCTTTTACCATATCATAAAGCGGTTTTCCAAATACGTTTGTATCCCAAATTTTTTGAGGATTGTTTTCAAATTCATCCATAAAATACTTTATAAATTCTTCACTTTGCTTTTCTGTCCCTACTATCGGTGATACTTCAGTTTCTATGTTAGCTCTGACAAGATGCAAAGACGGGGCACTGGCACGAAGCTTTACACCGAATTTCCCACCGTATTTTACGATTTCCGGTTCTTCCAATTGGATTTCATCTACCGAAGGTGCGACAACTCCGTATCCAACTTCTTTTACATCTTTAATCGCATCTTTTATTTTATCAAATTCTCTTTTTGATTCGGATAAATCTTTTAATAAACCTATTAACTGATAATCGCCTTCTATTTCATGACCGGATAATTCACCTAATACCCTATAAAACAATCCATCCTTGAATTCAAATTGTATATCTGCAGAACCCTTCGACAAATCAATATTTAACAATTCGCTATTTTTTACATCTTCCAAATGCGAGAACACAGCAACAGAACCTCCTGCTTCTCGTAAATTATGCACTTTATAAGCGTTATTTTTAATGTAATCAATAATTCCTTTTCTCAGCCAATGCTCTGAATCAAGAAAATCAAACCAGTGGGGCATATAATAATTCATTTCTTTTACAGGAAATTCAAACAGTACTTTATCCAAAACATTATCTATATCATTCATACCCATATTTAGACAGTCTATCAAAAGTACCGGTGTTTCATATTTATTTTCCAAAGATTCTTTTAATTCCTTAGCTTCTTCACTTTCTACTTTTGCTGAATTTAGCACTATTATAAAGGGCTTATTTATTTCTTTTAACTCCTTTATAACTCTTTCTTCCGCTTCAATATAATTCTTTCTTGGGATATCCGTTATGCTTCCGTCTGTCGTTATTACCAGACCTATAGTGGAATGCTCATTAATTACTTTTTTTGTTCCTAACTCAGCAGCTTCTTCAAAAGGTATTACATTATCGTACCAAGGAGTATTTACCATTCTGGGGTGTCCGTCTTCCAAATGCCCTATTGCACCGTCAACCAGATAACCTACGCAATCCACAAACCTAAGTTTAAATCTTACATTTTCATCTAATGTCATGTCAATAGCTTCATTTGGCACAAATTTCGGTTCAGTAGTCATTATGGTTTTTCCGTCGGCACTTTGAGGGAGTTCATCTTTTGTTCTTTCTTTTTTGAATTCATTTTCAATATTAGGTATAACCAATAAGTCCATAAATCTTTTAATAAATGTTGATTTACCCGTCCTAACAGGCCCTACCACACCTATATATATGCTTCCCTCAGTTCTTTCGGCAATACTTTGATATACATCATATTCTTCCAAAACTTTACCTCCCATCTTCGGATTATTAGCCTGAAATATGCACTATATATATATGTACAATAGAAATTTTTATTACAAAAAAAAAGATGCACCTAAGCATCTTTCCAGACAACTAAGTCCATTTCCGGCAAATCCTCCATTTCGTGGGTCTTATTCCTTAACATAAGATTTAATACCGAGTCTTTAACATCTGCGCCTTCGAATAGAACTTTATATATTTCTTCGGTTATAGGCATTTCAATACCGGTTGATTCTGCTAATTTGTATGCGGATTTAGTTGTTCGAATTCCTTCAACAACCATATTTGTTGATTTTAAAATTTTATTTATTGTTTTTCCCTCACCTATAGCCCTGCCGGCTCTATAATTTCTACTATGCATGCTTGTACAAGTAACAATCAGGTCTCCTATACCCGAGAGGCCGGAAAAAGTACATTGCTTTGCACCCAAAGCCACACCCAGCCTTGAAATTTCTACAATACCTCTCGTCATCAATGCGGCTTTTGTATTATCCCCAAATCCTAATCCGTCGCAAATTCCCGCTCCTAAAGCTATCACATTTTTTATTGAACCTCCTAATTCTACACCGATAATATCAGGATTTGTATATACTCTAAATCTTGATGTCATAAATGCATCCTGCACAAACTGTGCTACCTTTTTATTTACCGAAGAGACTACTGTTGCGGACGGAATATCTCTGGCTACTTCTTCTGCATGATTTGGTCCGGATAACACGGCTATGGGATTATCCGGTAAGTAATCGACTATTATTTCCGACATTCGATATAAAGTATCATTTTCTATACCTTTTGCCAAATTCACAATCACTTGATCTTGTTCGACAAATTCTTTAATCCTTTTCACAGTCTCTCTTACAGCATGAGATGGAGTGCCTAATACTACAATATCAGCATCCTTGCAACAGTATTCCATATCATTTGAAATCTCAATATTTGATGGCAATGTAACCCCGGGTAAATAATTGGAATTTTCTCTTGTATCTTTTATTTTGCCCAAAAGATCAAAATTCCTAACCCATAGATTCACTTCTATTCCTTTCTTGCTCAAAGATATCGCATTAGCGGTACCCCAACTTCCGGCACCTATAACTGCAATTTTTCTCAATTCATATCACCACCTGTTAACTTTTTGTCCTATCTTTGACTCAGTACCTTGCATTAGTTTTTTAATATTGGATTTATGTCTATATATAGACATCATTGCCAACATAAAGCTAAACAAAACCAGCTTTATTGGCTGCAATGTGAAAAGCATAACAATAGGAAATATTATCATTCCAAGTATTGAAGCCAATGAAACATATTTTGTTACCGCTATAATTATTATGCCTATCGGCACAATTCCTGCAACAATATAAGGGTTTATCGCAATCATAACACCAATAGTAGTCGCTACACCCTTACCTCCCTTAAAACCTAAAAATACAGGCCAGTTATGACCGACAACAACAAATAAACCCGCAAATATCTGTCCATCTTCACCTCCAATTATTTTACCAATTAAAACAGCTAAGACCCCCTTCAGAATATCTCCTAAAAGTGCAATAATACCGGCTTTTTTACCTAAAATACGGAGAGCATTGGTTGCTCCTACATTCCCACTGCCATGATTCCTTATATCAATATCCGCAAAAAATTTGCCTATAAAATATGATGTAGGAAAATTCCCGAACAGATAAGCTAATACAATTATTACAAATATTTTATAAGACATATCTGACATCTCCTATTCTCTTCCTCTTATAATAATTCTAATCGGTGTACCTTCAAAACCAAATGATTTTCTTATTTGATTTTCTAAATATCTTTCATAAGAAAAATGCATTAAAGCAGGATCATTAACAAATATTATAAAAGTCGGTGGTTTAACAGAAATCTGAGTCCCATAATAAATATTTAGTCTTCTGCCGCCGGAAATAGAGGGCTGATTCATTAATACCGCTTCGTTAATTATATCATTTAATACGCCTGTCTGTATCCTAAGTGCATGTTGATTAGATACATGATTAACTATTTCCAGTAGCCTTGAAATCCTTTGACCTGTTAATGCAGATGTAAATACTGTAGGCGCATAAGCTAGAAATGGTAATACTCTGTTAATATCCTGTTTATAGAAATCAGTTGTTTTTTCATCCTTCTTTATCATATCCCATTTGTTAACTACTATTATTATACCTTTTCCTTGCTCATGTATATATCCGGCAATCTTACTGTCTTGTTCTGCAATACCTTTTTCGGCATCTATAACCAGAAGACAAACATCAGCTCTTTCAATTGCGGTCAATGCCCTTATCACACTGTATCTTTCTATAGCCTCACTTATTTTTCTTTTTTTCCTTATACCTGCAGTATCTATTAAAACATATTTCTGATTATCTTTTTCAAAAAAGGTATCTATTGCATCTCTGGTTGTTCCGGGAATTTTACTTACAATAACCCTTTCTTCACCGAGTATTTTATTTATAATTGATGATTTCCCAACGTTTGGTTTGCCTACAACTGCTACCTTTGTTATCAAATCATCATTTATTCCCTCTTCTGCTTTTAAAAAATTCTTAACTACTTCATCCAATAAATCTCCTATACCCAAAGACTGTCCTGCAGATATAGCAATTGGCTCTCCAATTCCTAAGCTATAGAATTCATATATATGGTCCCTATATTTTGCCGCATCTATCTTATTACATGCTAAAATAATCGGTTTATTAGCTTTTCTTAAAATATTTGCAACTTCAACATCAGTAGGATTTATTCCCTCTTTTGCATCCACAACAAATATTATAACATCAGACGTTTCAATAGCAATTTCAGCTTGCCTTTTCATTTGCTGCATTATTATATCTTCTGAATAAGGTTCAATTCCACCTGTGTCAATAACTTTAAATGTATTGCCAATCCATTCAGCATCTGCAAGTATCCTATCTCTAGTGATGCCCGGTGAATCATCTACAATAGATATACGCTTTCCTGCAATTCTATTAAAAAGTGTGGATTTTCCTACATTAGCCCTACCTACAATTGCAACAATAGGTTTTGTCATTCGAAGCAACTCCTGTCTGTACAATTAACATTTTTCCATAATATTTTTAATTAAATCACTGCCGTCTTCTTTGCATGTTATAACTCTTGTTTTTAATTCTTTTTCTATATCTTTTATTTTTAAATCATCAAGAAATAACTTTTCTCCGCTCTTTAACATGTTATCAGGAATCAGCAAATTATTTGCAATCTTTTTCTTTTTTAATTGTGTTATTAAGTCTTTACCCGTAATTAGCCCGGAAACCTTTATTGTTGTCCCAAAGAATTCATTAGTAATTCCAACCACATCCAACCGAGTCTTAAAATATTTTTCCATAACCTGTGTTGCTGCATCTTTTAAATATGGTACAGCATATTCCCCGGTAACTATTGTAGCGTTTTTTACTTCATTAGCGCTGTAATCGGATTCATTCAAGGATTTTGTTATCTCTTCTAAAAACAACCTTGTAATTCCAACTCCATTTTCAAGCTGATAAAACCCTTCATAATTTTTATAAGAAGGCAATTCTCTTGATGCAATTAAGTAAAACTCGTCAGAAAGAAAAGCAAATCTGGTTCCTGTTTTTTTTAAATAATAACTCTGTGCAGCTTCAACATGCTCAATTACATTTAATGCATTATCTTTTTCGTATTCACTTATTGGATAAAGCCCTTTCCTAAACTTTGTAAGGCCTACAGGCACTATTGCAATACAATATAATTGAGGATAAAAACTGTATAAATCTCTTATAGTTTTATCTAATTCATCACCATCATTTATTCCGGGGCACAGAACTATTTGACCTTTCATCTTTATATTTCCTTCTTTAAGTCTTCTTAGCTGTTCAATAATATTTCCCGCTTTTTTATTATGAAGCATTTTTCTTCTTAAAAAAGGATCTGTAGTATGAACAGAAATATTTATCGGGCTTATCCGATAATTTATTATTTTATCTATATCTTTATCTTTTAAATTTGTTAATGTAACAAAATTACCATGCATAAATGATAATCTTGTGTCATCATCCTTAAAATATAAAGACTTCCTCATACCTTTCGGTAATTGATCAATAAAGCAAAATATACACTTATTGGAACATGATTTTTGGTTGCCAATGAACTTATCAAAAATAAGTCCAAGATCCTCATCATAACTTTTTTCGATATCTAATTCCCATATTTTTTTATTAGGCTTTTCTATTTCAATAATTATTGCTTCTTCACTGATTAAAAATTTATATTCCAAAATATCCTCTACATATTCGCCGTTCACTTTTATTAATTTATCACCTTTTTCTATGCCAAGTTCCTCCGCAATACTATTGGGAACAATTTCGCTAATAAGTATTTTATGATTAATCATTATAACCTCCAATGGTTATTAAAATTTATAATTATTGTTTTTTGTCCAAAGCTATACAAATATTTGTTACAATTCATACCTTATATATATTTTTTTGCCCGTATAATATTATACATCACAGCATTTACTAAAAAGCTTATATATTTGATTAAGATTGCGTTGTGGAAAGACTTAGAATCTGTTAGTGCAGTGGAGGATTAGTTGCGTCAACTGTTTGAGCGAAGCGAGTTTTGGCGCAACCCGTAACAAGCTTACAGATTGTTAGTCTTGGAACCCAGCAATCGAATCAAATGATATATGCTTATATCACAGCATTTACTATAGAGCTTATATATTTGATTAAAATTGCGTTATAGCATTTATTTTTCTTCTTTCATAAGTTTATTAAGCTCGTCCATAAATGTATTAATATCTTTAAATTGTTTATATACCGAAGCAAATCTTACATAAGCCACATCATCAAGTTTTTTCAGCCTGTACATCACCATTTGGCCAATTCTTTTACTATCTATTTCTTTTTCTAAAGAATTATTGAGCTCTTTTTCAACATTATCAGCTATTTCTTCTATTTCTTTCAAAGAAATAGGTCTTTTTTGACTTGCTTTAATTAACCCATTAATAATCTTTTCTCTTTGAAATGCTTCTCTTCTTCCGTCTCTTTTGACTATAATTAATGGTATCTCTTCAACTCTTTCATATGTTGTAAACCTTTTCGAGCATTTCTCACATTCTCGTCTCCTTCTGATCACTGCATATTCGTCAGCCGGCCTTGAATCAACAACTTTGCTCTCATTCCAACCGCAAAATGGGCACTTCATAATAAGCCTCCTCTATGGTATAAATCAAAATAAATATTAGTACCATATTCTTTTATATTCCAATCCCTTCTCTTGTTATATTATTGCAACATAGCTTCATATTTAAATATGGTACAAAATATTATCAATAGATTAATATTTATAAATAGGTTTTCTAAACTTATTGTATAGGATAAAACCAATTTATTAAAGAGATTTTAATCATTAATTTCCACTAAAATAATATCGGTACCAATTTTTTTTATTTTATCCCAACCTATTATTAGATCACTATCTTTTGAAAACAAACCTAAAAACCTATTTTGAGTGGATAATACTATGGCTTCAATAAACCCCGTTTCCATGTTTATTTCTATATCACCGGCAAATCCCAAGCGTTTTCCTTCAGATAAACTGATAATTTCTTTTTGTCTTAATTCCGAAGCTTTAAACATTCTTTCCCTCCTCACATATAAGCCAGTTTACTAAAATATATAAGATTGGTCATAAAAATAGAACAAGAATATAAGCTTCTTCACCTCATTAACCAATTATCACTTTGTTATTAGAACAAATATTCCCATATCATGTATTGCTTTATTTTCATCTGACAGGAAAGTAAAACTTCCCCATCAGATGAAAAAAGCAGCTATTTACAGCTGCAAAAATGTTTTTTAAATATGTTTTCTCATATGAATTAAAGCAGTTTTTTCCAATCGTGATACTTGAGCCTGTGATATCCCTATTTCTTCTGCTACTTCCATCTGCGTTCTGCCCTGAAAAAATCTCAGACTGAGTATAAGCTTTTCCCTATCATTTAGCTTTTTCAATGCTTCTTTTAAGGCAATGTTCTCTATCCACGTTTCATCCTGATTTTTTTCATCCGCCACTTGATCCATCACAAAAATTGCATCACCATTATCATGGTAAATTGGTTCAAACAAAGATAATGGGTCTTGTATTGCATCTAAAGAAAATACTACGTCCTCAACCGGTATTTCCAGTTCTTCCGCTATTTCGGTAACAGTAGGTTCCCTTGAATTCTTATTAATCAGTTTATCTCTGACTTGTAATGCTTTATAAGCTATATCTCTTAAAGACCTGCTAACGCGAATTGAATTGTTATCTCTTAAATACCTTCTGATTTCACCTATTATCATGGGTACTGCATAAGTGGAAAATCTTACATTTTGGCTGATATCAAAATTATCAATAGCTTTAATAAGACCTATGCACCCCACTTGAAACAAATCATCAACATATTCTCCCCTATTATTGAATCTTTGGATAACACTTAATACTAACCTTAAATTTCCTTTAATGAATTCTTCCCTGGCATCTAAATCTCCGCTGTGTACTTTTTTAATGAGTTCCATCATCCTGTCATTTTTTATAACAGGAAGTTTAGATGTATTAACTCCACATATTTCAACTTTATTTATCTTCACAATAGTCCATCCTTTTATTTAAGTTTAGCATAGGTACTTTTTCGATATATTACTAAAGAACATATAGTCAATACAAATGATAATTGATTCTACTATAAGTAAAACAACCATTGATTATTATTGTCTCGACATTTAAATTATTACCATTGGCACTGTTTTTATTCACAATAATTCAATTTAAAAACCGGATTATACATCCGGTTCAAATCATTTTATTTATTTCTTTTTTTAATCTATTGATTATTCTTTTTTCTAGTCTTGAAATATAGGATTGAGATATACCAAGCATATCTGCTACCTCTTTTTGCGTTTTTTCTACACCGTCGTTCAATCCAAAACGTAATTCCATTATCCTTTTTTCTCTTTCATTTAGCCTTTTCAAGGCTATTTCCAGCAATTCTTTATCTGTTTCATCTTCCAGATATTTATATATTAGATCATTTTCAGTACCTAAAATATCAGACAACAGCAATTCATTTCCGTCCCAATCTATATTTAACGGTTCGTCAAAAGATATTTCAGATTTTTGCTTTGTATTTCTTCGTAAATACATAAGTATTTCATTTTCAATACATCTTGAAGCATAGGTAGCAAGTTTTATCCTTTTCTCCGGGTCAAAGGTATTAACAGCTTTAATAAGTCCAATAGTTCCTATAGACACCAAATCTTCAACACCTATCCCCGTATTCTCAAATTTTCTTGCTATATAGACGACAAGCCTTAAATTCCTTTCTATTAAAATCGTTCTTACAACTCTTTCTTCTTCTTTTAACTTTGATATAAGAAATAGCTCCTCATCTGATTCCAAAGGAGGAGGCAGAGCCTCGCTCCCTCCAATATAATATATCCAATTATCTGAATCAGGTCTGAATTTTTGAAGTATTTTTAGATATATTATCTGTATTAACAATAATGTTTTTTTAAATAATTTATGCACTATTATTACCTCCACTGTGAAAACTTAAAATATCAGGGTGGATTAATGCATTATATTCACCGTCTCCGGATAGCCTTCTATTATAAATGCCGATAATTAATTCTTTTACTATTTGATTCTCATTATTATGTTCAATATTAAATTCATCCGGTTTAAAACCAATCATCAATGCATTATCAGTCCCCAAAGACTTAAAAGGTATCAGTCTGAATCTGGTTAGCCACTCTGATTGTGATAGTACAGTAGCAATCAAATTGATATTGTTTTCTTTATTTTCTTCAAATATCTTTTTAAGCTCATGAGGAATAATATCTTTAACGGAGGAATACTCGACAACAACAACAGGTAACTTGCTGACCGGATCATTAAGAGAATTTCCGGTGTCAACTAAAGCTGAAACAAGTATCTTTTTACCGTTTAAACATATATTCGCTTTTGAAATTATTTTTTCTCTTCTTAATCTATGTATAGTGTAGTCCCACGAATATCTAACAATAAAATATGATATCGTGACTGACAACAAAAGTAATTTTATGGGGAAATTCTGAAAGAAAAAAATATCTTTATATGTATGTTTAATGCCACTTATTATGTAATACAAACCAAAAGCGGCGCCCCCAAAAACAAAAGTTATTATATAAAACATGCTTACCAACCTTATAAGTTCTTTTAGCTTATATGGGGTAAATGCGACTATCACAATAAATAAAGAAAATAAAATTTTTAAAAACCATGTATAAAGGTACTCATAGCCCGGCAAATAATAGAAAACAGAATATAGCGCACCCAGTGCAGAGGCTGCTAAAAGCTTTAATTTATTATAATTGCTTCTTACAAGTTTAGCTGTACTGAATAATATCATGTAATTCATAGCAACATTTTCCAAGAATAAGACATCCCCATAAACATATTTAATCATTTTGTAAACCTCACCGTTCACCAAAACCCATGAAAACAAAACTGTACCGGGCTATAGCTCTGCTGTGCTTCAATTCTTATTCCAAATCCAATTTTTATCTGTAAAACCATTATAAAAAAACAAGTGAGAAATTCTTGTCGTTTTGAGAAGTCGAATAAAATTTTTTTAAGATATAGCCTTTATGAAAATTGTTTATAATATATGTATATTAATAAATATCAAAAAAATGCAAAAAAAAAGTTGCATAGCAACTTTTTATGCACTAGTTTTTGATTATATAAATTTATTTGAATCTATTTCTAAGAAAAGGCGGTATATCAATATCATCATCATCGTAAGATGATTTTTGTATAAAACTTTTACCCGCAGCCACTTCCTCAGACCCTATCAGAAAACTCGGCTTGATACTGTCAAAACCTGTAGCAATTACTGTAATTCTAATTTCATCCTTTAGATTTTCATCTATTACGGCACCAAATATTATATTGGCATCGGGATCTGCAGATTGGAAAACTAATTCCGCTGCTTCATTTACTTCAAAAATTCCCAAATCGGAACCTCCGGTAATATTCAATAAAACACTTTTTGCTCCTTCTATTGAAGTTTCTAATAATGGGCTTTGTATTGCCTGTTTTACAGCATCCTCGCCTCTATTCTCGCCGTCACCTTTGCCAATACCCATATGGGCAAGACCTTTACCCAACATTATAGTTTTAACATCCGCAAAATCAAGATTTACAAGCCCGGGAACAGCTATAAGATCTGAAATACCTTGAACCCCTTGTCTTAAAACATCATCTGCAATCTTAAATGCCTCGATAATTGAAGCCTTCTTATCTACTATCTGTAGCAATCTATCATTAGGTATCGTCACTAAAGTATCAACATTCTCTCTTAATTCCAAAAGGCCTTTCTCTGCTTGAATCTTCCTAATTTTACCTTCAAAGCTAAAAGGTTTTGTAACAACTCCCACTGTTAATATGCCAAGTTCTTTTGATGCTTGTGCTATAATAGGTGCCGCCCCGGTTCCGGTTCCGCCGCCCATGCCGGCAGTAACAAAAACCATATCTGCACCGTTTAATATAGATTTAATATCTTCCAGACTCTCTTCAGCCGCCTTCATGCCTATTTCAGGATTTGCACCGGCGCCTAACCCCTTTGTTAACTTTTCTCCTATCTGTAATTTGTTTGTTGATTGTGAAGCATTTAATGCCTGTAGATCAGTATTTACGCAATAAAAGTCTATTCCCTTTAAACCTGCGGCTATCATTCTATTAACCGCATTATTACCGGCGCCGCCGACACCTACTACTTTTATCGAAGCCACCGTATTAAAATCTACATCAAATTCAAGCATAATACAACCTCCTTGTCTTTTACAATAATTTATTCTGTGTTCATTACTTTATTTTCTTATTGCTATAAGTATTGTTCAACATTTAATACTAATCTCCTTCATTTTTTAATTATTGTTTTTTCATTCTGACTAAAATATATCTTCTAACTATTGCAAAGTTTTGGAACAACCTCACACCGAATGCAAATATTGCAGCATAATAAATAGGCACTCCTAATTGATCACCTATGTAAGTTAATACTGCCGCTAAAATTGCATTGGCAAAAAATCCGGAAATAAATATCTCAACATCAAAGGTATTTTCCAAACTGGATCTAATTCCACCGAAAACAGAGTCTAATGCTGCTAAAATAGCTATTGACATATATGTAGAATATTGAATCGGTATTGTAACCGGGGATAAAAATCCAATCAATATTCCTATCAGAAGTCCTAATAAAGGCAGCAACATATTTAAACACCACCCTCAACTATTTTTTGATAATTGATCCTAGGAATATCCGTGTATTTGTCTATTACAATGTTTTCAACTTTTTTTACATTTATTCTAATACCGCTATACTCCATCCAATCTATATAACCGTCAGGTGCTAAAGCCGTAGCTTCCAAAGTTTTTGCATCACCTATAGCTTTTATAACAAAAGGTGTGGCATGTCTGCTGTTATTTATGTTTATAGTCGGGCCTCCGCATTTTATACTGGTTGTGCTAATAATTCTCACACCATTAATTGCTATTGCTTCGGCCCCGGCTGCTTTTAAATCATTAACTATTTCTAAAACATCTATATCATGTATTAAAAATAACTCAGGATTTATAGCATCCTCAAAACTTTCTAAGCTATCATTTAAAGTAATGATTATACCCGACCCTTCTACTTTTTCTAAACCTGCATAATTTCTTATTTTTTTCAACTCATTTTCCATAGAAGCATAAATGCTCCCGTCATCATCAATATTCAATTCGTATTCTTTTAGTTTTTGCCCGGCTTCAGCTACAGATTGTTTTAAATTGTTTATTTCTGAAAGAACATTATTTACATCATTCTCCATGTCCAGTAACCTTTGTATTGTTATAATTCCTTCAGGGGTAATATTCAATTTTAATTGAATAGTTATTAAAAATCCGAAAATAAAAGCCATGACTAGCAAATAATAGCTTTGCTTGCTTACTTTCTTATTAATTGCTATCTCCCTCTTTTACCATTCTTGAATACTTGTTTTCAATGATTCCATTATACTTCCCTACTATAATAGATTGCTGTTGTGTTATTGATATTGCAATCCCTTTACTTTCAAGTCTTTCCACAATGCCCCCTCTCATCCTTAATGCGGCTTCAAGAGTTTTTGGTTCACCTATTACTTTTATTGCAAAAGGTGGTGCAAATTTTATTGTATTTACATTTATGTGGAGACCGGCTTGCCTTATTTCAGTGCGAGAAATAACTCTTTCGTCATTTATGGACACGGCTTCAGCTCCTGCCGCATTTAACTCATTTATAAACTCCAACAAATCTGTATAATCTATTATATTATAACTATAGTGTTCAAGAAATTTTAAATCATCAAGTAAAATATTCAAACCGGGCCCTTCCACATCTACTAATCCGGCAATAATTCTGGCCTTTTCAAGTTCTTCTTTTATAATCCTTGATGCAAGATTACCTTGGGCCTCGGCATCTTCATATTCACTGATTTTTTTTTCATAATCGTTTTTTAACGCTAGCAAATTATCCCGTTCTTCTCTCACTTTTTTTAGCTGTGTGGCAATCTCTCTGGCCCTATATTCCGTGACAGGCCCTATGCTTTGTTTAACAGTCCTAAATTGTATAGCTATCATTAATCCCAATACCACACAAACAACACTTATCGCTAACTGTATTTTTGTGTTTTTCATCAACTAACCTCCCAGCCTATTCCCTCTCTTTAAAAATTGGATTGCCATCATGCCTCATATCAATTATTCCTCGTTTTTCATTCTTTCGTAAATCTTCTATAATAGATTTTGCCATCTGCATTTTATAAAATAAATCATTATTACAAATTATAACATTTATACCTTCTTTGGTGATTAATTCTATATTACCGAGGTCTTCTACGTTTATCAAATCTATAGATTCAACCAATTCTGTACCTTGAAGAGAATTTAAAATCTCCATAGTTATTTCAAGTTGTTCCTTATCATCTATACTAATTTTTTCTCCTATTTTAAAATCATTAAATTCAAACCCCTCGATTATGGGGACATTTGTTTCTTGGCTTAAACCTGTAACAGCAATTATCAGAGCTTCTTCATCAATATTCAGATAAGAGCCTAAATATGGGATAATTGCAATAGCATCTCTTTCTATTATATCCAAAGACATGCCGGAAGGTAAAATCCTTTTTATTCTTACCGCCTTTATTTTTGGGTTTTGAAATATACTTTTCACTATCTTTTTCTTATTTACTTTAAATAAATTTTTCCCATATTGTAAATGTGATAAATTAATTATATCATCTTTAGATATTGTTTTGTTACCGGTAACATATATACTTTTTAAAGAAAATAATTCGGAAGATAGAATAAAAATTAAGGCACCTGCAAAAAACAATATAATAATAAATATTTTAAACCATGTTCTCACTTTTTTCCTCCCCAGGCTTGGCTACTATTATTCCTGCATAATAAAAGTTATATTATAACCTTCATAATGTCAGCTCCAAGGCTTTTAAGCTTAATATCAAAATCTTCATATCCTCTTTCAATATGGTTGTCAATATTATCAATATTAGAAACTCCCTCTGCCGAAAGGGCGGCCAATACGAGAGCGGCACCGCCTCTCAAATCTTTAGCTGCTAATTGTGCACCCGTTAGCTTTCTAACCCCTCTGACAATAGCCGTTCTCCCATCCAATTTTATTTTTGCTCCCATTTTAATCAATTCTTCTGCATGCTTATAACGGTTTTCAAATACAGTTTCCACAATAACACTTGTACCTTTAGCTATTGACATAAGAGACATAAATTGGGCTTGCATATCAGTAGGAAAGCCCGGATAAGGTAATGTTTTAATCATTTCAACGGCATTTAATCTTTTTGGACTTTTTATCATAAGCATTTTATCATATTTTTCGATTTTACAACCACTTTCAGTAAGCTTAGAAATAAGAGGCTTTAAATGATCCAATACTATATCTTGTAAGACAATTTCTCCTCCGGTTATTGCAGCAGCGATTAGGTAAGTACCGGCTACAATTCTGTCCGGTATAACAGTATGTTCCGCACTATGAAATCTTCCGGTGCCTAAGATTTTAATAGTACTGCTGCCGGCACCGACGATATCAGCTCCTATTTTGTTTAAAAAATTTTGTAAATCAATTATCTCCGGTTCTCTGGCAGCATTTTGTATAATAGTTGCACCCTCTGCAGAGACTGCGGCAAGCATTATATTTTCTGTTGCGCCTACACTGGGATAATCTAAATGTATCTCTTTACCAATCAGTTTATCATATTGACATACAATATAGCCATGGGATTCTGTAATGTTGACACCAAGTTTTCTTAAACCTTTTAAGTGTAAATCAATCGGCCTGGGTCCTATTTCACAACCGCCCGGGTAACTGATTTTTACATGTTTAAATCTACCTAATACAGCTCCCATTAGTATGATCGATGACCGCATTTCCTTAACAGGTCTTTCAGGAATGTTAGTGTCCAATTCGCCTTTTGAATTTACAACTATTGTATTTCCATTAAAAAAAACCCTGCAGCCTATATTCTCAAGCACGTTTGTCAATGTGCTAACATCTTTTAAACGTGGTATATTGTGAATAATTGATTCATCGCCATTTATTAAAGAAGCCGCTAAAATCGGTAATACCGCATTTTTTGAACCTTCGACATTCACCTCTCCTTCCAACTTATTGCCACCATTTATAATGAATTTGCTCATCTACTGATACCTCCGGGAAGTGCATAATTGTAATCATACTAATATTCTATGCTCAACTTCCTTAAGTGTTACCGTAGGTGGCATATGCTTTTCCAATGAGATTATTATATCATGTATTTCTTTGGTATTCATAATATAATTGCCTATATACATTTTTATCTCGGATAAAATATTGTACGGCAAAAATTTCGTCTAAGAATATAATATCAATGCTTATTATCCTTTTTAGGTCTTATCAATTCTTCTATCGCGGCAATAATTTTTTTATTTGCCTCAATCTTACCTAATTCTTTACTTTTTATTGACATGGATTCTATGATATCAGGATTATTAAATAGCCTTTTTATTTCAGATAAAAGCAACTGACTGTTTAAATCCTTTTCCAAAATAACAATAGCTGCGCCATGTCTTTCCAATACCTTAGCATTATACTCCTGATGGTTATCCGACGCAAATGGATAAGGAATGAGGATACAAGGTTTTCCCAAAGCAGTCATTTCCGATATTAGCCCCGCGCCTGATCTGCTGATTATAAAATCCGACCCGGCTAATGCATGAGGCATATCATAAACATATGGAAGAACTTTAATAAGGCTTTTGTTGTGGGGTATCCCTATTTCTTCATATGATGATATAACACTTTCATATTGAGTATCTCCTGTCATATGCAAAATTTGAAATTTTTTACTTTCCATACATTCCTTAGCCAATGGCATTATGTTCTCGTTTATACTTTTTGCTCCCCTGCTCCCGCCTACAACAAAAAGTAAAGGTTTTTTATCATCAAAGCCTAAAGTCTTTTTGCCTTCCTTGTTGCTTATGCTCGTTATATCATTACGCAAAGGATTACCAGTAACTATTATACGGCTTCGGTTTACCAAATAGTCGGAAGCCTCTTCGAAGGTTAATGCAATTTTATCTACAAACCTCGATAAAATTCTATTTGTAATACCCGGATATGCATTTTGCTCATGTATCAATGTAGGAATCTTCATAAAAAAGGCTGTCATGAGTACCGAGCCGCTTACATATCCTCCGGTTCCAATCACTACATCAGGTCTAAAGTCCTTAATTATCTTATATACATAAAAAAAACTGAGCAAAATTTCTTTAACTGCAATTATATTCTTAGCGCTTAATTTTCTTAAAAAACCTCTTACTTTAATATGTTTAAAAGAAAACCCTTCTAACGGTATAACCCTACTTTCAAGTCCATCCTGAGTCCCTATAAATAAAATATCTACATCATTATAGGCTTTTGTTAGCTCTTTAGCCATAGCTATAGCAGGATATATGTGGCCGCCGGTTCCGCCACCTGCTAATATTACTCTCACTTCATCAGCTCCCGTCAGTTTTTATTTGTCTTGAGATATTAAGCAAGATCCCCAAGTTAGCCATTACCAACAACAACGATGAACCTCCGGAGCTGATTAATGGTAGATTTACACCGGTAGTGGGCATAGAAACAGTCACAACTGCAATATTAATTGCAACTTGAATACCTATCATACTGGTTATACCTGCTGCTAAAAGACAGCTGAATAAATCCGGTGCATATAATGAAATTCTTATTCCTCTCCATATAATAAATAAGAAAAGAAAAATTACAGTTACAGCACCTATAAAACCAAGCTCTTCTCCGATTATTGAAAAAATAAAGTCATTTTGAGCCTCAGGTATATAAAAAAACTTTTGTCTGCTGTTACCCAAACCTAATCCGAAAATCCCCCCCGAACCAAGTGCCAGTAAAGATTGTATTGCTTGATAACCTTTATTTAAGGGGTCCGCCCAAGGATCTCTGTAAGATAGCCAACGGTTTAACCTATAGCTCTCATTTTTAATTAAATATATAGCTGCCGGAATAACAGAAGCAACACATAAGCTGAGATGCAAAACTTTGGCCCCCGCCACAAAAAGCATTATAAAAGTTATGATTACAATGCTGCCTGCCATGCTCATATTAGGTTGAAGAATAATCAAGGCAAAGTAAATACCCATTAAAAACAAATATGGAAATATGCCTTTAGTAAAGCTTTTTATATCGTTTCTTTTGGTGCTGAGAGACTTTGCCATAAATATAATAAGTGCCATTTTTGCGAATTCAGCGGGTTGCATTGTAAGCGGCCCTACTTGTATCCATCTTGTTGCTCCTTTTGCCCCATAACCAATTCCCGGTATAAATATAGCTACAAGTAAGATTAAACTTATTATCATAAATAGCAAGGCATACTTGCCCAATACTTTGTAATTCAATTTACTAAAAAACAGCATAGCAAAAATACTTATAATAGCGAAAAAACCTTGGCTTTTGAAATACTTATAACTGTCATTATACTTTATATAAGAAGATGCTGCACTGGCACTGAAAACCATAGTTATACCTATAGCAAGAAGTATCAAAATAGTAATTAAAAGTGCAAAATCAATACTATTTTTAGTCCTCGTAGTCATCTTGGCTCCCCCTCATATTTCTTACAATGTTTTTGAAAATAGTGCCTCTTTCTTCGTAATTAGCAAACATATCCCAACTTGCGCATCCGGGTGAAAGAAGGACTGCATCACCATTTGAAGATATTTCCTTTGCTTTATAAATCGCTTCTTTCAAACTTCTTTCTTTATGTATATTTTTAAATCCGGATAATTTTGCTGCCTTTTCGATTTTTTCAGCAGTTTCGCCAATCAAAATAACTGCCTTTACCTTACCATGAAAAGAAGCTACAAAACCATTAAAATCAGTGTCTTCATCCTTCCCTCCGGCAATTAGAACAATAGGTCTTTTTATAGCTTCTAATGCTTTAATTGAAGAATCCGGATTTGTACCTTTGGAATCATTATAATAAGCCACTCCGTCTAATTCACGCACAAATTCTATTCTATGTTCAATACCTTTAAACTTTTTTATGGCTTTTTTTATTATTTCAGTTTCTATGTTTAAACAACAAGCTATAAGAACTGCAGCTAATACATTCTCCAAATTATGCTTGCCGAGTATATTCATATTATCAATATGTGCTATTGTATATTTTTTCTCCTTAATAGCGACTTTTATAAAACCATTCTCTATAAAGGCGCCTTCGGATAAAACCTTCTTTCGGCTAAATAACAATACTTTGCTCTTTGGTTTAGAAGATAAACCGCTAACTATTAAATCATCTTTATTTAGTATTGTATAATCTTCCTTAGTTTGATTTTGAAATATTTTACTCTTTGAAGCTATGTAACTTTCCATTGTTTTATGCCTGTTCAAATGGTCGGGAGTTATATTTAAAATTGCAGATATATTAGGCTTGAAATTGACTATTGTCTCTAATTGATAACTGCTAAGCTCTAGTACAAATAAATCTTCCGGTCTTGCTTTTTTGATATCTACTATCATAGGATTACCTATATTACCTGATACAAAGGTGTTTCTTTTGCTTTCTTTTACTATTTCTCCAAGTAAGGCTGTTGTTGTCGTTTTACCGTTTGTACCGGTTATTGCAACAATAGGAGTGTTGGTATTTCTATATGCTAATTCTATTTCGCTTATTACTTCCTTACCGAGTTCACGGGCTTCTGCTATTAAAGGCATATCGGTTGGAACCCCCGGACTTACAACAATATAGTCGCAATCTCGTGCCAATTCAATTGGATGACAATCGGTAATAACATCTATATCCATTCCGCTGAGTTCTTTTAAGAAATCATCTAAATCCTTTTTACTTTTTATATCATTAATTATTACCTTATTGCCCCAACGATATAATTCTTTTGCCACAGGTATTCCCGTTACCGCAGCTCCTATCACCAAGACCTTATTTTTGTTGTTTTTCATAAAAATCTGCCTTCCTTGCTAACTAATACCTAATAAACCTATTAAACAAAGAATTATAGAAACAATTATAAATACCGATACTACCTTAGTTTCCGCCCAACCTGACAGTTCAAAATGGTGATGTAATGGTGCCATTTTAAATACACGTTTACCGGTTCTTTTAAAGTGTATTACCTGAATAATATCAGATAAGGCTTCCGCTACATATACTCCGCCTACTATTACCAGAAACAGAGGTAATTTTAATATTACGGCTAAGGATGCTAAGGCGGCACCTAAAGATAAAGCACCGGTATCACCCATAATAACTTGCGCGGGATGTGAATTAAATCTTAAAAATCCTAATATTGCACCGATAAAAGAACCACAGAATACCAAAAGTCCTATATGCTTTATAGTTAGAGAAATTACTGCAAAAAAGCCAAAAACAATAACTGTTATCCCACCTGCCAAACCATCTAACCCATCTGTTAAATTCACACTGTTTACTACACCTAAAATCATAAAAATTGTAAAGGGTATATATAAAATGCCTAAATCAATATATTTACCCGTAAAAGGCACAAGTATCTCTGTACCGGTTTGACTGATACCGCCTGCAATATATCCCAAGAATACGGCAGCAATGATTTGGGCTAGAATCTTTTGCCATACCTTTAAGCCTAGCGATCTCTTTTTAATAACCTTTATGTAATCATCAATGAATCCTATAACTCCGTAAAGCAATGTTGTAATTAATGCTAATAATAAATCCTTATCTTTAGAAAAAGATAAAGAAACCGTTACGGCAGGAATTAAAAATATTAAACCACCGATGGTCGGAGTTCCTTCTTTTTTTAAGTGGCTCTGGGGTCCGTCATCTCTAACTCTTTGGCCAAATTTCAAATGCTTTAAAACGGGTATAAGCAGAGGCCCTGCAATTAAAGCCAAAACAAAAGATGAAATTATGCAAATAATAAAAAGTTTATATTCACTACTTATCAAATAGTTCAATTATGCCCTATCTCCTCTCATGTAAAAAATAAGCTATTTCCTCCATCTTAGCGGATCTCGAGCCTTTTATAAGAACAGTGTCATAGGGAAGTAATCTGTCCAAGAGACAATCCAGTCCCTCTTTATTATTCTCAAAATGAAAAGCATCCGCCATTCCAGATTCAAGTGCTCCTTGTTGAATATTTTTTGCCCTTTTCCCAATCGTAATTAACATATCTATATTATTAAAAGCAATCATTTTTCCGATTTGATAATGCTCGTATTCCGAATACTTGCCTAATTCCATCATATCACCTAATACCAATATTTTTCTATACCTGCTTTGTATATTAGTTAAAGCAGTTATTGCCGCCTTTACAGATTCAGGATTTGCATTATATGCGTCATTTATTATTCTTATCCCATCATTCAATATAAATGTCTCCATTCTCATAGCAGGCGGTTCAAATCCAGCTAGGCCTTCTTTTATTTTTTTTAAACTCATATCTTTATAAAGCCCTACGGCTATGCTAAATAAACCGTTATAAACATTATGCAATCCTATGACGGGCAAATAGAATCTTGCAGATTTATTTTTAAAACTTACAGAAAACTCCATACCTTCATTCCCTAATTGCTCAATATCATAGGCAATTATATCATTATCTTTATCCAAACCAACACTGATTATAGTAAAGCCTTTCCTATCAAGAGTTTTTAGCATTTTATCGTCGCCATTAATTATTAAAGTATCATTCCGAGTAAAGTTTTCTACTATCTCCATTTTCGCTTTTAAAATGTTTTCTCGAGAACCTAAAAATTCAATATGAGCCGATCCGATATTTGTAATCAGTGCCAAATCAGGGCTTACTATAGAAGCAAGTTTACTTATTTCTCCAAAGCTGTTCATACCCATTTCCATAACACAAATCTCATGATTTTTATTCAACTTAAAAATAGTATGAGGCAAACCGATAGTATTATTATAATTTCCCTCATTCTTTAAAACATTAAAAGATTGACACAGTACGGCAGCAACCATTTCCTTCGTAGTCGTTTTACCGGAGCTGCCGGTTATGGCAATAGCCGGGATATCAAACTTTTTCCTATAGTACCTTGCAATATTTATTAAAGCAATCTCCGTGTTCTTTACTTTAATATAAGGAATCATACTGTTATCTAAGTACCTGTCTGAAAGCACCGCAACAGCACCGGATTTAATTGCATTTTTTATGAAATCATGTCCATCGTAATTTTCTCCAATTATAGGAACAAACAAATCCCCTTCTTTAATTGTCCTGCTATCGGTGCTTATTCCGTTAACTGACAATTCTCCGGAACAGTTTACTATATTTCCTCGGACTTCTTTAACTATACTGCTAATATATATCGGTTCCATTAAGTACCCTCCCTAAGCAATTCCCTGACTATCCTTCTTTCATCGAAATCTATAATTTTATCATTCAATACTTGATAAGTCTCATGGCCTTTTCCCGCCAAAATAACTATATCATTTGGTTTCGCCAATCTCATCGCATGTCTTATGGCTTCTTTTCTATTCTCTATGCATAAATAAGGACAATTTGTCTTTGCCAGTCCAATTTCTATTTCTTTCATAATGGAAAAGGGATTTTCAGTACGCGGGTTATCAGATGTCAATACACAATAATCAGAATAAATACCTGCAATACTGCCCATGGCCGGCCTTTTTATTTTATCTCTGTCACCCCCGCAACCAAAAACCGTTATTAACCTCCCTTTTATAAAATGTCTAACAGTTGTTAAGATATTTTCCAATCCCGCAGGTGTATGGGCATAATCAATAATAACTTTATAAGGGGTATTCAGGTCAAGAATTTCTAACCTGCCCGGAACAAAAGCTTGGCTTTCTATCCCTTTGCATATTGCATCTTCCGGTATATCTTCAGCATAAGCTATTGCAGCAGCTGTCAAACAATTATAAACACTAAATTTTCCTGGAATACTGCTATTAATCGGTATTGTATATTTGGGAGTCACAAGCTTAAATTTAACTCCATTGTTATTTAATGATATATCTCTTGCCCTAATATCTGCTTTTTCTTTTATACCAAAAGTAAGCAATGATACCCCGACATCTTTTATATTTTCTGATATCAGTTTCCCTTCTTTATCATCAATATTTATTATATTTGCATGTCTCGTCATATGAAACAGTTTTTCTTTGACCTTCCTGTAATTTTCCATTGTTATATGAAAATCAAGATGGTCTTGACTTAGATTAGTAAAAGCTCCTATATGAAAATTACATAAAGCAACCCTTTTAAATTCTAAAGCATGTGAAGAGACCTCCAAAACTCCATATTCAATTCGTTCATTTATCATTTCTTTAAATAAAATATGTAAATCCAAGGACTCCGGCGTTGTCCTCAACGACTTTACTATTTTATCACCTATCTCAATGTTGATAGTTCCGATCAATCCTGTTTTTTTTCCCCAACACTCCAAGATAGATTTAGTTAAGTATGCTGTTGTCGTTTTACCATTTGTTCCTGTTATTCCGATTAATTTTAACATATCTGTAGGGTAATTGTAAAACCTAGAAGATATAATAGGCAAAATACTTCTTGTATTTGCTACCTTGATTACGGTAACCGAATCAATCTTTACATCTTTATCAATAATAATTGCAACTACGCCTTTAGATATTACTTCTTCTATAAAATAATACCCACTTGTAGTATTGCCACTTATAGAAACAAAAAGGCAGTTATTAGATACTGTTCTTGAATCATATGCAATTTTTTCTATATTAATATCTAAGCTGCCGGTTATACTCAAAACCTCTATCCCTTCAATAAGCTTATATAATTTCAAAGCACCACCTCAGATTCACTATAATAAATGCCCCACTTTTATAAAAAGACAATCGGAATAAAGCCTTAACCAAACTTTCCGTTGCCTTTTATGTATAAAATACTATATTATTCTTTTGGTTTAGCGTATAAAATAACTATCGTACCTTCATCTACTTTAGAATCAGCTCGTGGTGTTTGATCAATAACAAGAGAGTCTTCAGTGGGTTCACCCTGTTCTTCCTCCAGCCTGTATCGTAATTTGTTTTGACTTAACAATTTCTTTGCATCTTTTAATTTAATATTTCTTACTTCCGGAACAATAATCTTTTCTTTCATTAATAATTTTGCTTCTTCCTCAGTATATTGCGGCTTAATATCCAAGTACCTTAAAGTATCGAATAAAATACTTTTGACAACCGGTGATGCAATAACACCCCCGTAGTAACTTCCCGCACTTGGCTCATCTATAACTACCAAAACAACAACTTTAGGATCATTAGCAGGTGCAAATGCTAAAAAAGAAGACACGTACCTGCCTTGCACATATCTGCCGCCTTCAGCTTTTTGGGCTGTACCGGTTTTTCCTCCTACTTTATAACCCGGTATATAAGCTCCTGCCCCGGATCCGTTATTTACCACGGACTCCAATATATTTCTCATTGTGTACGATGTATCCTTAGAAATAACTTGTCTGATCATACGTGGTTTAAAATCGTGAATAATGTTCCCATCTGTATCTACAAGTTTCTTTGCAATTCTCGGTTCCATAAGATATCCATCATTAACTATTGCCGATGCTGCAGTTATTAACTGTATCGGTGTTAAACTTATACCTTGCCCAAAAGCTATATTAGCAAGCTCGACAGGTCCTATCGAATTAACATTTCTTACTATCCCGGCGGCTTCTCCCAACAATTTTATATTAGTAATACTTCCAAAACCGAATCCTTTAATGTATTTATCAAATTTTTCTCTTCCAAGTCTTTGAGCAACTTCAATAAAGACCGGATTACAAGAATTTTGCACACCTTCAACAAAAGTCTCACTTCCATGGGGTCTGTAATACCTCCAGCATTTTAACCTATGACCTGCAACTTCAACGAAACCTGAGCAATAAAACTTATCATCCGGTTTTACTACACCTTCTTCTAAACCTGCTGCAGATGTAATAATCTTAAATGTAGATCCGGGCTCATAATTATCAGATATAATAGGATTCCGCCAAATCTTAAATAAAGCATCATATTGTTCTTTCAATGACATAGTACTCCATTTATCAGTTAAATCTTCCGGTATTTTTCTGGGATTATTGTTATCATAATCCGGTTTGACAGCCATAGAAAGTATATCTCCTGTTTTCGGATCCATTACAATAGCCATAGCAGTCTTTGCTTTGTTTTCATACAATGCATTTTCAACTGCTTTCTCAGTAAAATGCTGGATAACCTCATCAACAGTAAGGATTAGGTTTAGCCCGTCTTGAGGCTCATAGTATTTCCTATCACCTCCCGGAAGTTCTCTTCCGTAAGTATCCGTCATCTTTATGTCCCTTCCCGGAAAACCGTTTAAATATTTTTCAAACGTTGCCTCTACGCCATCCTGACCTTGGTTGTCGTAATTTGTAAATCCCAGTATATGGGAAGCAAAATTACTTTGTGTATAAAACCTTTTACTTTCATCTATGTAAATCAAACCTTTCAATTCCTTGGCTCTTAATTCATTAACTATTCCGGAATCAACTTTTTGTTTTATTAGAACAGTATCTTTTTTAGTATTCAATTTCTCTTCCAAAATACCCCTATCCATACCCAATATATCTCCTAAAATTGAAGCGGTTTTCTCTTTATCTGACACTTCAACAGGTCTCACATATATCTGATATGCAGGTGCATTTGTGACTAATTCCTTACCGTTTCTATCGTATATTATTCCCCTTCTGGATGGTACAGGGACATCTCTTGTCCACTGTTCCATAGCTTTTTGCTGATAGTCCGGTCCGTTTATAATTTGAATAAAAAATAGCTTTACAGTAAGAAAAATAAACATTGCTGTAAAACTGAATAATACAAAAACTACTCTCTTTTTTATTTTTTTTGCTATCATTGCCATGCCAAAACCCCCTCAGGGTACACTAATCAAGAAAAGATACTATGATATTGATTAAAGACTTAATCTTTGAAATATATTTATTTTCAAATACATCTTTTTTTGAAAAATATGTTTTATCTATTACTTTATTCTTCTGAATCGGTTTTTCAACATTTATATAAACTATTTGATCCAAATCCGGATATTGCATATTTAATTCTTCAAATGCGATATCTTCAAGTGTTTGCAAGTTTATTTCCTGTGCCAGTTTAACGCTTAAAATAGAATTTTCTTTTTCCAACTCTTTTAATTCTTTTTCAAGCTTATTTATATTAAAATTAATTTCTGCAATAGATGCATAACGAGCAATCATTGTTATGGAAATAGAAAATATGATTAAAACAATAAATATATGAGAACCGGATTTTTGTTTTACGGCTCTTTTCTTTACCGTCTTTTTCTTTTTATCGGGAAGGGGTGTTTCTTCATAGATATACTGTTCATCATTATAACCATAATAATCATAAGCTCTATTATCTGCCATTACCATTTTTATTCCCCTTCCTTTAATATTAGAACCCTATCTTTTCTGCAACCCTTAGTTTTGCACTTCTTGAACGCGGATTTTTTTCAATTTCTTCAATGCTTGCAGTAATAGGTTTTCTGGTTATTACTTTCAAATAAGATATTTTACCACAAATACAAATAGGTGCTTCAGGTGGACAAATACAAGGATTCTCCAATTTATTAAATGCAGTCTTTACTATTCTATCCTCTAAGGAATGAAATGTTATGATACAAAACCTTCCTCCCGGTTTTAACGCTTCTACACCTGTCTTAATAGCTTGATTCAAAATGCCTAATTCATTGTTTACTGCTATTCTAATAGCTTGAAAAGTTCTTTTGGCAGGATGTGGCCCTCTTCTCCTTGCGGATGCCGGTATTGCAGCTTTTATAATTTCCACCAATTCATAAGTTGTCTCAATCCTCTTTTTTAATCTTTCTCTACAAATAAAGGATGTGATTCTTTTTGCCCATTTTTCTTCACCATAATCCCTGATTATCTTATATATTTCTTCTTCAACCCAATCGTTAACTATAATCTCCGCAGTTAAAATATTATCCGTATCCATTCTCATATCCAACGGTGCATCTTTCATATAACTAAATCCTCGTTTTGCCTCATCTAATTGATGAGAAGATACACCTAAATCCAATAATATACCGTCTGCCTTATCAATTTCATTATCCTGTAATATATTTTTAATGTTTTTAAAATTATCATTTATAAGAATTATATTTTTTGCGTATTCCTTCAATCTTATCCTTGAAGCATTTATTGCACATATGTCTTGGTCAATTCCTATTAAAATGCCTCCCGGTTCTATACGCTTTGCTATTTCATAGGAATGACTCCCTCCGCCAACTGTACCATCAACATAGACGCCACTACTTTTTATATTTAGATTTTCTATTACTTCGTTTAACAAAACAGGTACATGAGAGAATTTCAATATTAAAGCCTCCTCGCTAAATACCCAATTGAGACATTTTCTCCGCCACTTCTTCATAAGTAATGTTTGCATCACTATTAAATTTATTCCACTCTTTTAAGCTCCATATTTCCACTCTTGTTGAGACACCTATTATAACGACATCCCTATCAATCTTGGCAAAATCCTTTAGATTACTTGGTATAAGTGTTCTTCCTTGCTTATCTATTTCACATTCAGTAGCTCCTGCAAAGAAAAACCTTACAAAAGCTCTGGCATCTTTATTTGTCATAGGAATATCTTTCAGCTTTCTTTCAATATTCTCCCACTCTTCCATAGGATATATAAATAAACAATTGTCCAATCCTTTTGTCATGACAAAAGAACCTCCAAAACTATCTCTAAATTTTGCAGGCATGCTTACTCGATTTTTATTATCCAAAGTATGTTTATACTCACCTATAAACATCAATATCACCACTAAACTTCATATCACTTCACACCACTTCATACCACTTCATACCACTCATGTGTAATATTCTATATATCTTTATAAAATCCTTCTTATTTTTAAAAAAAATAAAAATAGTACTTATGTACTATTTTTATCTTTCTTAAGCTTTTTAGGCAGATTAAAAACAAACTAATGATTAATATTTTATATCCCTTTTGTTTTCTTTCTCATTCCAATCAATAATCCTGCTCCTATAAATATCAATAACAGGCTCAGAAGTTGCGCAACTCTCATGCCCATAAACATCAAGCTGTCTGTCCTTAAACCTTCAATCCAGAATCGCCCGGCAGAATATATTGTCCCGTAAAGTATAAAAACCTCGCCGTCAAATCTTTTGTGTCTCCTATAATACATTAAAAACATGAACAATCCAAAGTCCCATAATGATTCATATAAAAAAGTAGGGTGAACCTTTATACCTTCCACCATAATTCCCCAAGGTAAGCTCGTCGGTCCACCGTGTGCCTCTCCATTTATATAATTTCCCCAACGTCCAATTGCTTGACCAAGAGAAATACTTGGCGCTACCACATCAGCTGTCTTCCAAAAATGGAGCCTTTTATATTTTGTAAACAAATATCCTACGGCAACCGCAGCAATAAGCGCACCATGGATTGCCATACCGCCTTCTCTTATATTTATAATCTTTAATAGATTACCTTTATAATAATCCCACTGAAAAACTACATAATAAAGTCTTGCCCCAATGACTGCTGCAGGTACACACCAAAGTGCCAAATCAACAATATCATCCGGATTATAGCCTTGCTTTTTGGCTTCTATATGAGCAAAATATAAACCGGCAATTATACCCATGGACATCAAAATTCCATACCATCTTATTTCCAGACCAAATATTTCAAAAGCAATTGGATTCATTTTATTCGCCTCTTTTTCGATTGATTCTATTATTGATTATAATGGCCACCTTTTTAATGTCAAGTGCTATTCCCGAATGAAATGAAGAAATACTGACAGGACATATATTAGCAAAAATACCGCAGCAATGCCGCGGTATTTTACTTTGTTTTATGATTTTTTCTATGCTTCTTTTTCCACTAATTCCTTAACTTTCATAAGCCTTACTCGATTACCTCTTTCATTCTCATCCAATTTCATAGTTATATACTTTACAGTCTCTTGCAGCTGAGGTATCATAACATGCTCAAGGGCATTTACTCTTCTTCTGGTTTTTTCAATTTCATCGGCCATCAATTGACATGTTTTTTCAACCTGTGCTAATTCAATCATTCTATTTAGCACTTTTTGCAAATAATAAATTGCATTATCTAACTCTCCTGAAGTGTTAGCAAAACCATAGGGATATATTCCTTCTGCATCTTCTTTTTCTTCTTTACTTGTAACAATTTTAAAAACAGGAGAAATAACACTCATAATATTCTTTTTTTCCAATTCAAGGGATATTTTTTCAGTCGGATACATTATAGCTTCTTCAATTATATCTGAAGACATCACGGCTCTTGCTATTAAAAAATTCTTGAATGCATTAATAAGCTCTTCTTCAACGTTTTCTCTAAGTTCTTTATTTTTCATTATTAAGTCAATAAATTTCTTCATCAATTCATCTTGTTTATCTTTTAATAGTTTATGGCCTCTCACCGCTGTTTTTAATCTTTTTTTAAGTCGAGTGAGTTCCATTCTTGTAGGGTTAACTCTTAAAATTGCCATGTCCTAAGCATCCCCTTCAGGCATATATTTTTCTATAAATTCATCTTTTACTCTCTTCAATTCGGCCTTAGGTAGGATAGCCAAAAGCTTCCATCCCAATGTAAGAGTCTCCTCTATACTCCTGTCTTCATTTTCTCCTTGGGAAACATAATGCTTCTCAAATTCATCCGCGAACTTTGCAAATTGCTTATCTACGTCACTCAATGCACCTTCACCTAAAATTACAGCCAATTCCTTTGCCTCTTTACCTCTTGCATAAGCTGCAAAAAGCTGGTTCATGGTATCGGCATGATCTTCCCTTGTTTTGCCAACACCTATCCCCTTGTCTTTTAAACGAGACAAAGAAGGCAACACATCAATGGGAGGCATAAGACCTTTCCTATAAAGCTCTCTGCTTAAAATAATCTGACCTTCCGTTATATAGCCTGTCAAATCAGGTATAGGATGGGTTTTATCATCTTCAGGCATTGACAGTATTGGTATTTGTGTTATTGAACCATTCTTATCCCTAATCCTACCTGCTCTTTCATACATTGAAGCTAAGTCGGTATATAAATAACCGGGATATCCCCTTCTACCGGGTACTTCCTTTCTCGCAGCAGATATTTCACGCAAAGCGTCACAATAGTTTGTTAAGTCAGTAATAATAACTAAAACGTGCATGTCCTTTTCATAAGCCAAATATTCTGCTGCAGTAAGTGCCATACGGGGTGTAGCTATACGCTCTATAGCAGGGTCATCGGCTAAGTTCATAAACAAAACCGCTCTATCAATAGCTCCTGTTCTCTTAAAATCAGAAATAAAATAATCCGCTTCTTCAAAAGTTATACCAACAGCAGCAAATACAACAGCAAATTTACTTTCTGTACCAAGAACTTTCGCTTGTCTTGCAATCTGGGCTGCTAATCTGGCATGGGGTAAACCGGAGCCGGAAAACACAGGCAATTTTTGACCTCTGACCAAAGTGTTTAACCCATCAATAGCAGATATACCTGTTTGAATAAACTCAGAGGGATAATCCCTCGCAGCAGGATTTATAGGGTTTCCGTTTATATCCAGTCTCTTGTCAGGTATTATCTTCGGACCTCCATCTTTTGGTCTTCCCAAACCGTCAAAAACTCTGCCCAGTATATCCATAGAAAGCCCCAATTCAAGACCATGTCCTAAAAATCTCACTTTGCTTTCTTGTATATTAAGACCTTGAGAACCCTCAAACAACTGAACCAAAGCCTTATCCTCATCCACTTCTAATACTCTGCCTCGTCTAATTTCGCCGGTTTTCATTTCTATCTCTACTAATTCATCATATTTAATGCCTTCTACCTTTTCGACCAACATAAGAGGACCGGCAACTTCTTGTATAGTTTTATATTCTTTAAGCATATATTACACTCCTCCATTCGAAACAATGGATGACATTTGATGTTTTATATCTTTTTCAATAGAATCAAATGCTTCCAAATTATTTTCAAGGATTAGCTTAGCTCTGGCGATACTTTCTTTAACCGGCAAATTAGTAATTTCGCTCAAAAAAGCTCCTGCTTCCAGTGCTTTTATACCTTCGCTATGAAACATCATTATAATCTTTAACATCCTAAATTGTTTATTGACAGATGTATAAGTATCGATATCATGGAATGCATTTTGGTGTAAATAGTCCTCTCTTATAGATTTAGCAGATTCTAAAGTCCACCTGTCTCTTACCGAGAGAGCATCAATACCTACTAATCTTACAATTTCCTGTAATTCTGCTTCTTCTTGTAATAATTTCATAGCTTCTGCAATCAATCCGTTCCATTCCGGCGAAACCTCGTTGGATAACCATTCTCCCAAGCTGTCTTCATATAAGGAATAACTTTGCAGCCAATTTATAGCAGGAAAATGTCTCTTATAAGCTAAGTCTGCATCTAATCCCCAAAACACTTTAACGATTCTCAAAGTTCCTTGCGTAACGGGTTCCGACAAGTCACCACCGGGAGGAGATACTGCTCCTACTGCGGTAAGGGCGCCTTCTCTCTTATCACTTCCGTAGCAAACAACTTTTCCGGCTCTTTCATAGAATTCAGCCAATTTAGAACCCAGATAGGCCGGGTAGCCTTCTTCGCCGGGCATCTCCTCAAGACGTCCCGACATCTCACGAAGAGCTTCTGCCCACCTTGATGTTGAATCAGCCATCAGAGCGACACTGTATCCCATATCCCTAAAATATTCTGCAATTGTTATACCTGTATATATACTTGCTTCCCTAGCGGCAACAGGCATATCGGAAGTATTTGCTATCAGTACGGTTCTTTTCATAAGAGGCTCACCGGATTTTGGGTCTTTCAATTCCGGGAATTCCATCAAAACGTCTGTCATTTCATTTCCACGCTCACCGCAACCTATATACACAACAATTTCCGCATCTGCCCATTTTGCCAACTGATGTTGCACAACAGTTTTGCCGCTTCCAAAAGGCCCGGGTATGCAAGCCGTACCTCCTTTAGCAACAGGAAAGAATGTATCAATTATTCTTTGACCTGTGCCCATAGGGCTATCTGGGGCAAGTTTCTCTACATATGGCCTGCCTCTTCTCACCGGCCATTTTTGTAACATTTGAATTTCTTTTATTTTGTCACCATCTTTTACCTTTGCAACAATATCAGTTACCGTGAACTCTCCTTCTTTAATATCTTCAATTATACCTTCCACTCCGAAAGGAATCATAATTCTATGCTCAATAATAGTGGTTTCCTTCACGGTACCGATTATGTCACCAAATACTACTTTATCCCCTATTTGGACTGTAGGCTTAAACTTCCACTTCCTCTTTCTGTCTATACTGTCTACTTCTACTCCTCTGGTAATATTATCGCCTACTTCACTCCGTATGACATCCAAAGGCCTTTGTATACCATCAAACATGGACTCAATAAGTCCCGGTGCAAGTTCTACACTTAAAGGTTCATTAGTGGTATAAACAGGTTCCCCGGGACCCAATCCCGAAGTTTCCTCATAAACCTGTATAGAGGCCCTGTCACCGTGGATTTCTATTATCTCGCCTATCAATCTTTTATCACTGACACGAACAACATCGTACATTTTTGCATTTTCCATGCTTTCCGCAATAACTAGGGGTCCGGAAACTTTAACAATTCTTCCTTCCATCAAGCTACCTACCTTCTTTCCCGAATAATATATCAGCGCCTATGGCTTTTTCAACTGATTTTTTAACGCCATCTATACCTAACCCTAATGTTCCTTGATTATTTGGAATCAATATGATGGCAGGTATCACAGATCGTTTATATTCATCTATTGTCTCTTCAATATCCTTGGCAAGCTGTTCTGTGATAAAAATTATAGCATAATTCTCTTTAGCTAATTTTTTTATAGTTTGTGAAGCTTTTCTCATATCGGTGGTCGGAAAAACCGATATCCCTAAAACCTTAAAACCAAGTATTGAGTCTTTATCGCCAATAACACCTATTTTATACATAGACATCTCTCAGCCTTTCTCTTATCAATTCATTATCGATATTATTTATCTTCCCGACCATAATAATCCTGATTATTTTAGCTTCATTCTCTTTAGCCATTATATAACCTACAATAGGCTCTATCCCAAAAGCTACATATTTCCCTTTCTTAACATAATCTAATAAAAAATCGTCTGAAAGTTTTTCAAATTTCATTAAAGACTTCGTTTTAATATAGCTGTCTATCCCTTCACTGATAACATTACTGTAATCACTTATTAATAGCTTGTCTTTCAAAACATCTATAGGTTCATCCATTGCATCAACAAAAAAATTATAGTCTAGCTTTCCTTCCCCTATAAAAGCTTTCTTTAAAAATTCCCTGCCATAACCCATTGCCTTAACCCGAATAAACATTCTAATATTTATTAAATCTATTTGAAGCTGAACGAATTCTTCCATAAAATTATTTTTACTATTTACCGCAATTTGACTCATCACAGTGTATAAACATCTATCTAAAATAATGTCTATTACTTGTGGATCGGGATTAATGCTAAAGCTATTGACTATTTCCTCCAATCCTCTTTTTATCTCGGGGTCTAAGAAAACAAAATTCTTTTCTCTAATCATTTCTTTCAATTTCACAGGTTCAATAGTCCCAATATCAGTAAGCAAGTCGTCATTTTCTTCATTAAGAAAACTGCTTTTCATCAATACTTTAAGATTATGAATATCATATTTCAAAAGAAGTATATCAATAAGCTCGGGTTCAGGAGCCATTTCCTTTACCATTTTATAGGTGACTCCTACTTCTTTAGACAACATTTCTTCATAGTCCCCAATATCATTTATTTCAGAAACCGAACCTGCGTAGCTTGTTTCATAGAGAACCTTTATGACTTCTTCAGGATTTTTAGCTTCAACCATTCTGTCTATTTTAGATTTGTCAAGAAGCCTATTTTCCAGAGCTCTAATTCTGGTTACAGAGTAAATATAATTATCTTCACTCATAAGGGATTCCCTCCTTTCTCCCGGAAAAAACTTTCCTAGAAGAGCATTTCAGCCACTATCGGTTCAATTTCATCTCTTTTCATATTAAGCAATGCCTTAAAGGAATTATTAATCTCTATTCCTTTACCTTTTATAATAAAGCCCCCTCCAAAATCAACATCTTCCATTGACATATTTAATTCTATAGGCTTACCTGCTTTATTAAATTCTTCATTTACTTTTGAAATAAAATCGGGGCTAATTCTGTCAGCGTCATTTTTTGAGATTACTATGTCTTTATTCTCTGATTCTACTGTTTTTAAAAGCATTGAAATCAAAATCTTTTCATACTCATCACCTGTTAAAGCGTCTATTCTTTTTTGGACTTCATCAAAAACTTGACATAGCACTTCTTGTTTTGCAGCCAGTATATCCTTTCTGATGCCAAGCTCAACCATTGAGTGAATTATTCTTTTCCTTTCATTTGCATCATAAAGTGACTTACGCTCTATCTCATTGGCTTTCTCTGAAGCCTTTTCTTCAGCTTTAGCAAGAATTTCCTTAGCCTTAATCTCGGCATCCTTTATGATTTCGGAAGCCTTTGCTTCTGCGTCGGCTATAATTCTTCCTTTGATATTATCTATTCCAGTCATTTATGCCACTCCCTTATAAATTGATGGAATTCAGCATTAAGAAAGATGCCAGTAATGATAATACCGCATAAGTTTCAACCATCGCCGCGTATACCATCGCTTTAGCTGTCTCTTCAGGTCGTTTTGCAACAATGCTACATCCTGTGGCAGCAGCTTTACCTTGATATATAGCAGAGAAAAATCCTACTATACCTACAGGTATACCCGAAGCCAAAAGCATTAACCCTTGTTCATATGTTACATCAACAAAACCCCCAAATACACCAACCTTCGACCAAATCAGAAATGCTATTAAAAGACCGTAAATACCTTGTGTACCGGGCAATGCTTGCAAGACCAAAGTTCTGCCAAACTTGCTGGGATCTTCAGTAATAACTCCACCGGCTGCCATACCTGTAATACCAACCCCCATAGCCGATCCTGCTCCAGCTAAACCTGCCGCTATTGCCGAGCCCATAAAAGCTAAATACAAGCCGGCGTTTGAACCCATTATTTCCATTAGATTTAAATCCATTTATACTGCCTCCTTAAAACAACAATTGTTTTTGATTTTATTAATTTTTTTGTTCTATATATTTTGTATTTACCTTAAAAGGTCTATATGGTGTACCGTCACCATCAAAAAATTTTCCGAAGAATTCCACATATTGCAATCTACTGGAATGTACATAGGCACCTAAGACATTAATCGCAATATTAAAGGTATGTCCAAATATCAAGAAAATAACCATAAAGATATTCCCTATAAAGGAACCACGCAACATTAACGACATTTCATTAATTACTGTCCCTATTACACCAGTTGCTAATCCTAATGCAAACAATCTGGAATATGATAATACGTCGCCTAAAAAACCGGTTACATCATATAAACTCAAAATACCGGAAAAAAGCTTGCTAAATATACCTTTTTTGTCTCTGCCCTGTGTCAGTATTAATCCAACGGCTCCTGCAATTGCTAAATACTTGCCTGCAGGATTAAATATCATGAGCATCAAACCTATTAAGAAAACATACCATAATCCTTGGTCAAATAAAGCATCTAATATCCTGCCGTTTTTGATATCAACATAAGCCTTCATTCCCATACCGATAAATAATTGTATTATCCCTAAGATCAAACAAAATATTAGCATCATTAAAGGCTCATCAGTCGGATTAAACCATAAAGGCTTAATCTGTATTAAACCGCCAAACCATCCGCCAAAAAGAGCTCCCCATAGAATAGTGGATACTCCGCCTAAACAAAGCAAACCTATAAGTTTTTTTGCTCCTCCTTCTAATCTGAATTTTTTTAAAGCAAAAAAAGTGAGGGCAGCAAGAATTATACCGTAGACAGCATCACTTACCATCATACCAAAAAACATTATATAAAACGGTGCCATAATTTTGTTGGGATCAACGGTTCTCGGATTTGGTAAACTATACTGCTCGGTTATCATTTCTGCAGGTCGTACTAATTTTGGATTATCTAAATAGACAGGAAAATCTTCGTCTTCTCCCGGATCTTCAAATGTTAATAAATAACTGTCTGTTATTTTCTTGATAGATTCTTCCAATTCTTTAACCATTGTTTCAGGTACCCATGCAAATATCGTAAAGGATTTTTCCGTTTTTATAAAATTGCTAATTACATCCTTTCTGTCTTTTTCAATTGTTAAGACATCAAAAAGAGCTTCTAAATACGAATTGTTAAATAACAATGCTTCAGCTTGCTCTATCAATTCTGCTTTGTTTTTTTCTTGTAATATTAACTTTTCTTGAATGTCTTTTATATTCTTGCTGGCTGTTCCTTTTAAGTCGGTAAAATTAACTTTAGTCCATCCAAATTGCTTTAAAATATCTAATATTATATCCTCTGCCTGTTTATAAAACACTATAAAATAAAATGCACTTTCATTATTATCTTCAATAAGCTTAAAATAGTGTTCTGCTTCAGATTTAGATAAGTTTTCTTCAAACTCCGGTACCGATTTTGACGGAACAAACCCTATAAGGCTTATCGTATAACTTGTCTCTCCAATTTCCTCCAAAGGTACATTTAATTGCGACCACGGGCTTAATTGTACTAAAGTATTATTCAACTTGGTTTCCATATTTCTGTTCTCTGCAAGTTTTTCATTAATCGCTTTACATTGGTTGTATATTTCTTCAACCTTATTCAAGTTTTGTAAATATTCTTTGTGTTCTGACTCCGTTATAATTGCCCTGGGTGCAAACATTGATTTTTTTGCTTTATCATACTTTGACAAAAAATCTAAGGAATACTTAACTTGTGAAAGCAAACCTTCGTATCTGGTAGCATCCTCTTTAGCACTATCTTTTGGTATGTTTTTTAATTCTTCATCATCTATATCCTCTATGCCGATAACATGGAGCCCACCAAAGGCTTGAAAACCCTTAACCAGACTTTCTTTCTCATCTTGGAGAGCTATTATGGTAGCTTTCTTCATATTAACTATCGCCATAAATATTCACTATCCTCTCCGTAACCATATTTACTGCTTCAGGGATTTTTGCTTGAGCATCAATTTTTAATTTTTCATTTTCTTTTTTACTTTGCTCTAATCTGCTGTCAGCTTCTTTTTGAGCCAAGTCGGCAGCTTCCTGAACCAGAGCTTTACTTTCTTTTAAAGATTTATCAATAGCATCCTTGATTATCTTTTCCGCTTCTTCTTCCGCCTTTTTAATTATTTCCCTAGCCTTGGCCTGCGCTTCTTTAACTTTATCTTCTGCGACTTGCTCTGTACTTTTGATGTCTTTAATCATTTCAATCGACAATATCTCACCACCTCTTTTCAATATTTATAATAAAAACGGAATCATTTTTGAAACTTTTTTTTTTGAACTTGCAAACTATTAGTACAATTCGTCAAAAAATCATAAATTCCTGCTAAAAAAATAACAAAGAATAAAATCATCCTGTAATTATTAAAATTTTTTCACCATTCAAATTATATCATTAGTATTAAATAAAAAACAACTCAAAATTAAATTTCCAAATATAGTTTTTAATTAGTGTTATTGTTCACACCCTAACCATTTCTGATAAGCAGCTTATTATATTTGCTACGATTGCTGAGTTCCAAGGCAAATAATCTGTAAGCTTGTTACGGGTTGCGCCAAAACTCACTTCGTTCAAACAGTTGACGCAACTATTCCTCCACTGCGCTAACAGATTCTAAGCCTTTCCACAACGCAATCTTAATCAAATATTAATAATCTACAATAAAAAATATAAATATATACATGTGTGAACAGTAACTAATTAGTCTTGCTAATATAAATATTATCTGATTGCAGGGAAGCATTATTT